>CAMBMW010000036.1 GCA_945868875.1 uncultured Treponema sp. | reverse complement strand
AGGTTAAAATGTGAGGGTTGTTTACTATGAATGAAGTTTGATAATCCGCTGATTTTCTGAACCACGGAACTCTAGCATCAAATTCCGTTGTTCTTGAATAAACGGTCCATCAACTAGCACATCGATACAGGCTAACATTCTGTCGGTAAACGGAGTATGTTTTCTGCCACCTTCCTGCAAATCTTTTTCCAGAATATAGCCTGTCCAGCACCAAATGTCTTTTTTGGGATAAGTTTTTTTTATTTTTTCTAAAAACGGTGCCAAAACTTCCTGATTTTCTGGTTCAAACGGTTCTCCACCAAGCAATGAAAATCCTGCAATGAAAGAAGGCTCCAGAGCTTTGATAATCTCATTTTCTGTTTCTTGTGTAAACGGCTGCCCAAAATCAAAATTCCATGTTTCAGGCTGAAAGCATCCCGGACAATGATTTCTGCATCCGCTTACAAAAAGAGAAACTCTGACCCCAATTCCATCTGCCACATCAGTTTTTTTAATTGCACCGTAATTCATATTTTCTATGCTTCAAAAAAACTACAGATGCAGTACACGTTCTTTGATTTCCTGTGTACGGCCCTGATTCCAATACTGTGTTCCAATATATCCGCAGGTACGTCGAGCTACATTCATTGTAGTCTGGTCTATATTACCACACTGAGGGCATTTCCAGATTAATTTTCCGTCAGTATCTTCTATTACTTGGATTTCTCCAGTATATCCGCATTTCTGGCAGCAATCTGATTTTGTGTTCAATTCTGCGTACATAATATTTTCATAAATATGTTTCAAAACTGCGATAACTGCTGGAATATTGTTTTCCATATTTGGAACTTCAACATAACTTACAGCTCCACCAGGGCTCAATTCCTGGAACTGACTTTCAAAAGTAAGTTTTGTAAATGCATCCATCTGTTCTGTTACATGCACATGATAACTATTTGTGATGTAGTTTTTATCTGTAACGCCTGGAATTGTTCCAAATCGTCGTTTAAGACATTTTGCAAACTTGTAGGTTGTGCTTTCAAGAGGAGTTCCGTACAAACTGAATGCAATTGTAGATTCTTCTTTCCATTTTGCACAAGCTTCGTTCATGCGTTTCATAACATCTAAAGCAAAAGGTGTTGCTTCTGGATCTGTGTGAGGTTTACCAGTCATGTAGCGCACACATTCACAAAGTCCTGCATATCCCAAAGAAATAGTAGAATATCCGTTGAATAAAAGTTTATCGATTGTTTCGCCCTTTTCCAGACGTGCAAGTGCACCATTCTGCCACAAAATTGGAGCAACATCACTTGGAGTTCCTAAAAGTCGTTTATGACGCAAAAGCAAAGCACGATGACACAATTCCAATCTTTCATCAAAAATTTTCCAGAATTTTTCTTTATCACCACCAGAAGAACATGCAACATCAACAAGGTTGATTGTAACAACACCTTGATTAAATCTTCCATAAAACTTTGGACGACCTGTTTCATCACGATAAACTGTCAAAAACGAACGGCAACCCATGCATGGATAACAGTTTCCTTCTTTTAATTCGAACATTTTCTTTTCGGAAATATAATCTGGAACAAGTCTTTTTGCTGTACATTTTGCGGCAAGTTCGGTCAAATAGTAATATTTTCCATTTTCATCGATATTATCTGGTTCAAGAACATAAATCAATTTTGGGAAAGCCGGAGTAACCCAATAACCTTCTTCATTTCGCACACCTTTATATCGCTGTTTAAGAACTTCTGCTATGATGAGTGCCAAATCTGCCTTTTCCTGTTCATTTCTTGCTTCGTTCAAATACATGAAAACTGTAACGAAAGGACTTTGACCATTTGTCGTCATCAAGGTTACAACCTGATATTGAATTGTCTGAACTCCGCGCGTAATTTCATCAGCAAGACGGCGTTCTACGATTGTATCAAACTGTTCCTTTGTAAAAGTAACTCCTGTTTCTTCAACTGTGCTGTTCAACTCTTTAATAAGTTTTTTGCGACTTACATCAACAAAAGGTGCTAAATGTGTAAGAGAAATTGACTGTCCGCCATATTGACTTGAAGCAACCTGTGCAATAATCTGTGTTGCAATGTTGCAGGCTGTAGAAAATGAATGTGGTGTATCAATTTTTGTTCCGCTGATTACAGTTCCATTCTGGAGCATATCTTCAAGATTTACCAAATCGCAGTTGTGCATGTGCTGAGCAAAATAATCTGCATCATGAAAATGAATGATTCCTTCGTTGTGAGCGTTTACAATATCTTCGTCCAAAAGGAAACGGCGTGTAATATCTTTGGAAACCTCGCCTGCCATATAATCACGCTGAACTGAAACAACAGTTGCATTTTTATTTGAATTTTCCTGTTTTACTTCCTCATTTGCACATTCTAGAAGAGAAAGAATCTGTTTGTCTGTAGAATTTTGTTTACGCATCAAAGCGTGACGATAACGGTAAGTAATGTAAACTCTTGCAATCTGGAAAGCACCAATGCGCATAAGTTCAGTTTCAACCAAATCCTGAATTGCTTCTACGTTGAGCTGAACTTTGCTTGCATAACAGGCATCTTTTACTTTTGCTGCTACAGCCTGAATATACGCTTCAGAAATGCGATCAACTTCTGGCACTGCAAGATTTGCTTTTTCTATAGCATTTATAATTTTCTGTACATCAAAAATTGCTTCTTCACCGTTTCGTTTGATAATCTTCATAATCCCACCCACAATTTTAGTTTTTTGTCAATAGTGTTTTTAAATATTTTTTTTCAAAAAAAACACTATATGTAGTGTTTATGCTTATACTTTAACAATGAATTATGTTTAAATCAATACTAAAGTGATAGATTTTAAAAATATTTTTATGATTTTATGATTTAGAAAATTTTAAAATTTAAAGATGATTCCGATAATCGCACCAAAAACAAAAAATAATGCCGGATGAATTTTTTTTAGTGGTTTTATTTGAAGCAGAACCAGCGTAATCACAGAAAAAATTATAAGATTTGTATATGGGGTAATTGTTCCAGTTTCAGAAACAGTAAAAAGTGTAACTTTGCAAATTCCAAGAATCGCAATTGTAATTATTGCAGTAACAGCTGGTCTAATTGCTCCAAATGCAGCTTTGACATGACGATTTTCCGAAACTTTTGCGAAAAATGCTGCAATTATACAAATGATGATAATACTAGGAAGAACTAATCCCAAAGTAGAAATAATTCCGCCAAAAGGTCCTAATGTTTCGATTCCAACATAAGTTGCCATATTTATTCCCAAAGGGCCTGGCGTAGATTCACTTACGGCAATCATATTTGTAAGTTCTTCCATAGAAAACCATCCTGTTTTTTCTGAAAGTTCTACAAGATATGGTAAAGTTGCTGGACCACCACCAACTGCAAATAATCCGATTTTGAAAAATTCCCAAAAAAGTTGTAAAGCTAAAGAAAAATCATTCATTTTTGGTATCCTCCATAAAAATAAGTTTGCGACGCACAACGCAAACTTCAAGTAAGATAAAGCCGCGCTATTTTAGCGGGTTTATCTTACACCAATTTTTTTTTCATCGCGACGGAATTTTATTTCATTAAAAGCAATGCCCACTGCAGCAGCCATCAACACAAGTACAACAGTAGGAATTTTTGTGAAAAAACCAAGAATAAGAATTATCACACAAATTATCCATGAATATGCATTTTTAAGACATTTTTGACCTAAATTTATGATTGTGTTGATGAGCATAGCACAAACTACACTTCTAACTCCCATTAAAGCATGAGCAAACCATTTATTTGATAAAAACATTTCGAAAAAAGCTGCAACAAGTGAAATCACTATTATCGAAGGAGAAATCATGCCTAGGGTTGCAAATATTCCACCAAGAATTTTTTCTTTTTTATAGCCAACAAAAGTTGCAGTATTTACTGCTATAATTCCAGGTGTACACTGACCTATCGCATAAAAATCGAGGATTTCTTCTTCAGTGACCCATTTTCGTCTTTGTACGAGTTCACGTTCCAACATTGGAAGCATGCTCAAGCCGCCTCCAAAAGTTAGTCCACCAATCTTAAAAAACGACCAGTAAAGTTGAAATAAGTTTTTAATACGTTCCATAAGTGTGCTATTGTACTATCAATTTATGAAGATTTTCAAGATTATTTGCTGCAGATTGTAATTTTTTAGCAGTTTCGTTCATTGTCCCTGTAGAAGATGAGAAATTCTCAATTCCAGCTGAAATCTGGCGAACTGTTGTAACAATTTGATCAAATGCTGCAGATTGTTGATAGATAATCTTTTTAATCTGTAAAGCAGATTCTACAGTGATTTCAGATGAACTTTGAATATCAGAGAATTTTTCTTTAAGTTTTTCTGACAGCTCAAGACCTTCACGAATTTTTTCAGTTCCACTTTCTGATGTAATAATCAAATTGTCAGAAGAATGTTGAATTTCTGTAATGCGTTCTTTGATTTGTTCTACGGAATTTGTAATTCCAGCTGCAAGACGACGAACTTCATTTGCTACAATGTGGAAGTTTTTACCCAAATCACCTGCACTACTTGCTTCGAGTTCTGCATTAAACGCAATAATTCTTGTCTGGTCTGCAATATCATTGATGATTTTAACAATTTCCCAAATACTTCCGATTTTTTCGCCAAGCTCACGAATTCCTGCAATTGTAGTAACATTTGCCTGAGTAATGTCATTCATTTTATCAAGATTTGACTGAAGTGTTTCAAAACCTGACTGAACATTTTTTGCAGTATTTTCCGCTATTTCTGTTACGTCACTGATTTTATCAACAATGCTGCGGGTTTGTGCATCAGTTTCTTCCATTGTTGCAAGAATTTCTTTTACTCCGGTAGACTGTTCCAGAGAAGTTGTTGCTGTTGCCTGCGAAATTTCTGTGATGCTGTTAATCGGATCTATCATCGTTTTTCCAATTCCGCTGATTTCATCAAATATTTTTCTAAAAAGGAGCACGACCTTGTTTACAAGATGCATATTATAAGAAACTTCATTATCAAAATCAGTTGGAAGCAAATTTACAGTGAAAATATCGTTTTTGATGATATGTGTCATTGATTGTTGAAGTTGACTTGAAGAAACAAGAATTGCCGACAAAAATGAATATACTGAAAGAATGCACATCATTATATTGAAAATCAAAATAAATGCCATCCTTGAAAGTTGTCCTTTTGTAATGCCAAACTGCATCATATTTTCGTTTGTGTAACCAACACCTGTAGTAGTTTCTACATTATTATAATAATAAACAAAGAAAACTCCCACAAACATAAGTATGCTCCAAATTACAGGAATAATACAAAAAGTAGTAAAATTTGTTTTATACGAGAGTCCGAATACTTTTTTCCTGTCAAGAATTTTTTCGTCAATTCCTTCGTTTACAAGTTCCTTTTCATAATCAGTACAAACTTTTCTAGAAAATGATAAAGTTACTAAACCAGAAATATATGAACCAAGCAGAAATGACATTAAAGTTGCACAACTGATTGCAAGATTAGCATGCATACCAAAATATAACAATGAGAATAAAATAAAGGAACATGCAACAAAGTAAAGAAAACACTCAATCTGTTTGTATACAGGAATTCGGTGAATCATCAAAAAAAGCTTTGTGCGCTGTTCTTTATCGTAGCCTTTTGTTTTCCATTCTCTTATTTTTCTGGAAGTTCTGGCCGTGATAATAATATTTGTGAATGGAGAAACACAGAATTCTGCAAACAGAATGAGGAAAATTGTTAAAATAACATACCAATAATGCATTCTAATTTTTATATTTGCAATAAAAATCGAATAAAATAATATGATTATTCCAATTGAAACGTTCAGAATAATTCCTTTAAAAAATAGTTTAGTTGTAAGCGATTTATTGTCTTTCATTTTGATTACACTCCTTATAAAAAAAGTCAGGAAGATTGTTTCAACAATCGATTGACTTTTTTACGCTGTTCCGCAATGCAATGAGGAACAGCAGTTCAATGTAAGATGAAGCCGCGCTATTTCAGCGGTTTTATCTTACACCTTCATATCTTGATTTCCAGAAAAGATGCTGTTTTCCACTAAAATGCTTGCATCTGATGTTTGTGCATTTGATTCAACAGACGAATCTTCGTTTTCACTGTTTTGTGGATTTTCAAGTGTAGAATTGCTGTCAATATCATTTTTTCCACTATCATCTTCTTGAATTTGTTTAAGTTGTTCAGAAATTGTACAGAGATTTTCTGCCGACTGACTGATTGTTTGTGTTGAAACTGAAAAACTTTCTGCTGCTTGAGAAATCTGACGCAAAGTAATGACAATCTGTTCAAAAGACGATGTCTGCTGTTCAATAATCTGTTTGATTTCTGCAGACGCGCTGTCTGTTGTCTGAGAGGAATCTCGCAAATCTTCAAAACTATGATAAAGTTGATTAATAATATCATTTCCGTCTTTGATTTTTCGACTTCCGTTTTGTGAAGAAACAAGAAGGTTTTCTGATGAATGTTGAATTTCCACGATGCGTTCGCGAATTTCATTTGTTGACTGAATTGTGTTGTTTGTAAGACGACGGATTTCATCAGCTACCAGTTTGAAATTTTCTCCAATTTCACCAGCACGACTTGCTTCGAGTTCTGCATTGAAAGCGATAATATTTGTCTGGTCAGCAATGGAATTGATAATGCTTGCAATATCAGAAATGCCAGAAATTTTTTCGCTCAAAACTTTGATTCCTTCGACCGTAACATCATTTGCCTGCTGAATTTCGTCTAGTTTTGACATATTTTGTTTGAGAATATCAAATCCATTTGTAATGTCGTTTGTATTTCTTTTTGCAACGATTGAAACTTCATTGATTTTTTCAGAAATGTTTTTTGCAAGAGTGTCAGATTCTTCCATTGCAGTCAAAAGTTCTTTAATTCCAGATGACTGCTCTAGCGAAGTTACAGCCGTTTCTTTTGAAATAACAGAAAGTTCGTTGCTTGCTCCAACCACATCCATACTGATACGCGTACTTTCTTTTAAAATCTTCTGTAAAAGTTCAAGAATCTTTTTAATCAAATAAACGTTGTACATAAACTCGTTTGAAAGGTCGGTAGGGGCAGGTTTTACTTTATGTAGATTTTCATTGTTCATTGCTTCCAGAGTTTTTTTCATGGTGTTGATTGAAATCATCATTCGGTTAAAAACCATATTTGAAAAAAAGGTGTAAAAAATAATATTAATAACTGTAATTCCGATTATTCGCTGGATTATAAGGCTTGTTGAAGTGTATGTTACAAGACTTCTCCAGACAATCAGGAAATAGAATGCATTTGTGAGAATGATTGGTCCAAAAATATGTAACGTTGTTATGATTGTGGAACTAATTCCAAAAGAATGATGGCGTTCTACTTCTGATTCAATAATACCCTTTTCTACTACTTTTGCAGCATGTTTTGAACAAACTTTTTGAGTTTGGCTGATTCTAAGAACACAACCACCATAACTTGCAAGAAAAATAGATGCTAAAATCATGATAATGTTTTCTTTATCAAAATTAAAACTAACATACAAAAACCAGAGCCACATAGATCCACCAATCATAAAAAACAAGAAAACTTCAAGTCCTATTTTTGCAGGAGATGCCATGAGTTGTTTCATAAGTTTTGTTCTTTCTGAGATATTTGAATCATAATCATAAAATGCTTCCAAATCATCGGAAATGGACTGGGTAATCATTTTGTTGGAAATTGGAGCTGCAATAAACTGTAAAATCAAAATCCAGATTACGGCACTTAATGTCACTGGCATAATCAAATTTGTTGGAATTTTTGCTGTCACAATAGAATACAAAACTATAAGTAATCCTGTGAAAATGTTTGCGATTCTTCCAGCATCATAAATTTCTTTTTCCAGCGTTTCTCTCTTTAGTTCCGTTTTTTCTTTCTTTTTCATTATTTTTTTTAAGTCAGCCATTAATTTTGCCTCCTGTTTTTTATTTCCTTATTAATTATATTATTTACTTGTAAGGGCAATTGCGCCGTTCCAATCTGATGGTGGATTTTTGATAAATTCTTGGCAGCGTTCTATCATCAATCTGGAAGCTTTATCAGTTGGAACAATCTGATTTGCATTTTTAAAATAATCCAAAGCAAGTGTCCATGCACCATTCAAATAAAGGGACAGACCTTTTTCATAGTTTTTGGTAAATTCTTTATCTAGAGGTTTTTCATCTACCCTATAAACCTGAACTCCAAGATTTTTACCTTTTACACGCACTTTATCGAGTAAAAGACAATTCACATCATCAGAAAGATCATCATAAATTGCCTGCGAAACCATAATCCGCGCTCCGTATGTTTTTGTAAGCCCTTCAATGCGAGACGTAAGGTTTACTGAATCACCAATTACTGTGTAGTCTGTTTTATCATTACAACCGATATTTCCGACAATCATTTCTCCCTGATGAATTCCAATTCCAATATCAAGTTTCATACCTTCTGGAAAAGTTAAAAGACTTGTGTCAATTTCTTCCAAAGTTCTGTTCATCTCCAACGCTGCATCCACAGCTCGTTTTGCATTGTCAACATAACTGATTGGAGCGCCGAACAAAGCCATAATTGCATCTCCAATAAACTTGTCGATTGCTCCTCCATGACGGCGAATAATGTCTACCATTCGTGTAAAATATCCGTTCAAAAAAGACACAACATTTTCCGGCTGATTTATTTCACTGATTGTTGTAAAACTTCGAATATCACAAATCATAACTGCAATGCGTCTTTTTTCGTTGTTTGGATTTTCACTTGGTGAGTCATAATTGTTCAATAAATCTTCGATAATTTCTTCTGGAACAAATTTTGAAAAAGTGAAGCGAAGTCGTTGTTCAGAAAGTGTAACCCGACGGTGAATAATTGTCTGCATAAGCATAAAACTTGTTTTTTCGGCAAAGAACTGTACCGCCGATGAAGTTTTTGCATTAAAAAATTTCATTTTATTTGATGCGATATGAATTGTTCCAAGAAAATCAACTGTATCAATATTATGCACTATGTATGAAGCATATTCTTGATTTTGTTCTTCTGGATTTTGATTTTCATGTGGAAGAATCCAGTCCATATTTAGATGAGAATATTCTATAACGCCCTGAACATTTTCATTTTTCTCGTAATCGGTTTTGCAGATATTAATAAAATCCTGTTGAATTTGAGGATTTTTGTTTTCAATGCCGGCTGTATAAATAAGCGAAGTTGAATCATGAATGATGATGGCAACTGCATCAAAATCACAAATTTTAAGTAAAAGTTTAAACGCACTTTCAATAAACTCGTCTAAATCTGAAGAGTGGCGATTTAATTCAAAAATCTGGCGCATCATATTGTAATAAAAATAACTTTTTTCCATCGCGTTGACGGCAAAAAGTGTGTATTTTTTATCTGGATTTTTAGATATGACGTCTTCCAATTCATCATGATTATCTGCAAACTCACTAACTTTTTCTTCTAGTCCAGTTGTTTTTTCACTATTCTGATTTTGGCTCTGGTTTATGTTTTGAGTAATAAATTTTTTTTCTACTATAAAATCTTGTGTATATTCTTGTACACGTTTTACAAGATTGCTCACATTTCCTGAAGAAAGTGCAAAAACTTCTGTCACATTGCTCGTATCATCCCAAAAAGAATCTGCTTCTTCTTCTGCTGAAATAATGATTATTGGCAAAGATGAAAGATTCATACCGTCACGAATTATTGCTGCTAGTTTATAACCTTCGATTGAAGGCAAATATCTATCAAGAATCAAACAACAGATATTTTTATTCATGACTTTGTGCAAGACATCATAACCGTCTTTTACGATTTCAACCTCAAATCCGGCATGTTTTAAGGCAATTGAAATCACTTTTCCCAAAAGTCCAGACTTTTCTGCTATAAGAACTGTTTTTTGCTGAGAATTCTGCTGAATATTTGTGATTTCTTCTTTATTTTCTTCCATAATTATGTTAACAGCTCCTTGACTTTGGCAACTAAGTTTTCACGTTCAAAATCAGATTTGACAATATATCCATTTGCACCGAGTGAAATAACTTTTTCTTGAGTATCGGCTTCAAAAACTGATGTGATAAATATAACTGGAATATTTTTTAATCCTTCTGTGTGGCGAATATTATGAATTAGTACAAAACCGTCCATTCTCGGCATTTTTACATCACTAATAACCAGGTCAAAATTGTACATTTTCATTTTTTCCAGTGCCTCAATTCCATCGCAGGCGGTTGATACTTTATAACCTTCTGCTTCCAAAATAATCTGTTCGATGTGACGAGTTGTGTGAGAATCGTCTACAACCAAAATAGAATGAACTTTTGGTGCTTTTTTCATTTCAAGTTTTTTCTGATCATATACATTTATAGTTCCAAAACGGCGCATGACATCAGGAATATTTAAAACAGGAATGATTTCATAATTTTCATCAAAAACCACACCTTGCAATGCCTTAAAATCTTTTAGAATCGGCGGAAGCGGCTTGATTACAACAGTGTTATAATGAAGGATTTTATCTGTCATGATGGCGATTTTTTTGTTTAAATATTCAAGAACAACTACAGGAACTTCATTTTGACTCTTTTTCCCATTTTTTGAGATGTTTTCTTCAAAATTTTCGTTAATTGAATCAAAATCATAAACAGGAATGAGTTGATTATGAAAATTAATTACAGTACCGTTTTGCAAATGTAAAAAATTATCTTTATTTACTGTTAAAATTTCTTTTACATAATGACTCAAAACAAGGTAAGATTTTTCCCCTTCTTGTATAAAAAGTCCATCTTGTGTTGCCAAAGAATTTGGAAGTGAAAGTTCAAAAGTGCATCCTTGATTTTTTTTGCTTTCAACTCTAATTTTTCCTTTTAGTTTTTCCATTTCTGTGCGCACAACATCAAGACCAATTCCTCGTCCAGAAAGAGCTGTAACTTGTTCTTTTGTGGAAAAACCAGACATAAAAATGAACTGCAAAAGTGAATCTTCATCAGCATTTTGAATTTCTTTTGCCCGTTCTGGAAAATTTTGAAGAGCTTTTTGACGGATTTTTTCGTAATCGATTCCCCGTCCGTCATCTTTGATTGTCACAAAAATGCGGCTAGAAACTTGTTCTACAGTAATGGAAACTTTTCCTTTGGCCGGTTTACCAATTTTTTCTCTTTCAAGTGCGCCTTCAATTCCATGGTCAAGCGCATTTCTAGCTAAGTGCATGATGATTGGTGGCAAATTTTCCAAAATGGTTTTATCGATTGTGATTTCAGAATTTGGAATATCAAAATCTATGTTTTTACCCATTTTTAAAGCTTCCTGGAAAATGGAACGCTTAATTGGTTGCAAAATCATGTCAAAAGGCAACATTCTAAGTGAAATGATTTGTTTTTGAATTTCAACACTTTGATTTTCCAAAACTTCAATATTTTCGATGATTTCTCGGAATTCCTGAAAATTCTGGTTATCTTTGGGAGCTTTCTTTTTGAGTTCAGAAAGTTCTTTTTTTAATTTGATTTGTCGCATTAACAATTTATCATAATTTTGCAAGATTGAATTAATCTGCGAAATCTGAATTTTAATTGTTTTTGTGTCGCTTATCATCACTGGCGAGCTAGATTCTGCAAAAATTTGTTTTTCAGCGACATTTTTTGCTTCTTTTTCACCTTTTTTTTCTGTTGAATCTGTCTGGCCAAAAGTTTTTATTTCGCTAATTGTTTCTGTGACATTAGTTTTATTTATTTCAATTACTTTGTTTGTTTCATTAGTTTCGTTCTCAAAACAAGCTGATTTTGTTGTTTCACAGCCGTCAGCATTTTTATCTTCATTTATTTCCGAATTTTCGTTCTGATTTTTTTGCGTAGAAAACTCATAGCAAAAAGTTTTCCCTTCTGCTGCTGAATTTATATTCTGCATAATTTCATCAAAATTTTCCACTGTTGAATCTACATTTTCATCTTCTGAAAGTTGATTTTCGCTTTGCTTTTCTATCTTATGGATTGCTTTTCTGATAAATTCATTTACATTTAAAAGTAAATAACAATAACTTGATGCAACTTCCATGCGATTTGTCTGAAAATTCTTAAAAACTGTTTCCAAATTATTGATAATCTGCTCAATCTGCGAGAATTCCATCATTCTTGATGAACCTTTTAAAGTGTGCAAAAGTCTGAGAAGTTCTTTTAAAGTTTCATAATCTCGAGGAATATTTATGAGTGAAATTGCTGCATTATCGATTCCGTCTAAGTTTTCCTGAGCTTCTATTACATAATCTGAAATAAAATCATTTTTGTTAATTTCCATTCTCTTTCCTCCAGATTAGTCGTTTTGCAGTTTATGACACAACGAATAAATATAAGATGGATTAAATGAATCAAGCAAAAAGTTGTATTCCAAAGGGTTTCTTTTTGATTCAAGAATTTCACAACACTTTTTGAAACAAAAAATTGCTTTATCCTGTTTTCCAACATCTTTTAAAACTAATCCATGATAAAAATATGCTGGCCAAAAGTCTTTTTCCATCACTTCTGCCGCTGAAAAAAGTTTTTCGGCTTCAGTTTTTTCATCCTGTTGATATGCAATATACCCTTGAATATAAAACTGAAATGTTTTTTGCTCAGGATTTAACTGAAGTGTCAGCTGTTTTGCTGCACTAAAATCCTGATTATTTATGTGATTGCATACATTTTTGAATACTTGTTCAACAGAAATTAACCCTTTTTGAAATTCCTGATTTTGAGTCTGCAACTGAGAATGCATTTTGGTGTGCAAAGAAGATTTATCTTTTTGCAAAGTAGTGTCTATTTTTTTAGACATTTGATTTTCTTTTGCTTCTTTTTCTTGATTATTTTCTCTGATTCTTTGCAAGTATTCTTTTGCAGCAGCTGTAGCTGATATCGTCTGAGTAGTATTATTTCCGTTTCCATTGCCTCTTGAGGACGCTGACATCAATGAACTAGATTTTTTTTCATCAGCTTCATTTTCGGTAAAATTACTTTTATGAAATGAATTGGTAGACAGAATTCGACATGAACAGTCGATTGAAACACTATTTTTTAATTCTTCGGCTGTTTTATGTCTAAAATAGTAGACATCTTGAGAATTGATTTTGATTAAATCTTCTGGAATAACATAATCATCTATACTTGCAATCTCACTTATAGAAAAAAGCAAAATTCCGTCATCTTTTAACATAGAACTTAAGAATTTGAGGACTTTTTTGCGAGTTTCTACATCAAAATAGATAAAAACATTGCGGATAAAAATAAGATCCATTTTTTCGGTAACTTCTGGGAACGGATTTTTGCCAGAAGTCAGGTTAAACTGAACTGCTTTCACCGATTTTATCAAATCTTTATCGATAAAAATGAAATTTTCATCTTTTTTTGTGATGTAAGGCGTTAAAAGATGATGATATTTTGCTCCATCTTTGCGAAAAGAATTGTTTGTGTATTGTCCACGCTGAAATTTCTGCAAAACAATCTGGTCAATATCGGTTGCAAAAACGTTTGATTCAATATTGCAACTTCGTGAATGAGTCAAAAGTGAAAGCGGCTCTTCCCCAGTAGAACAGGCAGCACTCCAAATATTCATTTTTTTGCCCATATATTTTGGAAAAACAACATTATGCAAAAAATCAAACTGCTTTTCTTCGCGGAAAAAATATGTTTCGTTTACTGTAATGAAATTTACAATCTCATGAAGAATTTTTTTATTTTTTTTGTGAATTGCATCGTTTTTATATTGCTCTGCAAATTCTTCTGCTAAATCACCAATAATTAGATTTGAACTGACTGCCTGTGAAGTTTCCTGCTCTAAATTCTGGCAAATAGTTTCACAAAAATCTTCTGTAGACTGTCCATTTTCTTGTGCTTTTTTTTCTAAAAATAGTTTAAGCGAAGAATATTGAGCAGTCGTAATCTGCAATCCTGAGTAATTGAAAATGCATTCTGAAAATCTTTTCAGTATCTGTTCATTCATAAATAAACTCTCTTTTTTCACGTTTTTACAAGTTTTTTTAAATATGGTGCAATTTCACTCAAATTCAAAATTATATCAATTCCACCAGCTTCAATAGCAGCCTTGGGCATACCAAAAACTACGCAAGATTTTTCATCTTGGGCAATTGTATATCCTCCAACTTTTTTTATATGAACACAACCTTCCGCTCCATCATTTCCCATTCCTGTGAGCAAAACTGCAATGCATTTTGAACCAAAAACTTGAGCAGCACTGTCAAACATTTTATCTACAGCAGGACGTAAATAATTAACTGGCTCATCGTGATTAAAATGCATGACAATTTCATTTTGTTCTTTTTTGAAAGTGAGATGAACATCAGCTGGAGTGAAATAAACATGACCGTTTTTCGGAATTTGATTATCCTGTGCAAAATGAATTGGAAGACTTACGTTGTTTTGAAGCCATTCAATCAGGTTCTTATCAAAATTTCCATCAAGATGCTGGGTAATAAAAATTGGAACTGGAAAACTTGAACCAAGTCCATTTAGAAGTTCCATAATTGTTGTTGGCCCACCTGTGGAAACACCTATACATAAAGCCTGAAAACTCGATGAAGAATGTTTTTGCATATCATTTATAATTTGATGATTATGTGACTCTTGTGATGCAGAATCCATTTTATGCAACAAAGATGGAACAGAATACATTTTTTTGAGAATCTGGTTATAAGTCATTTCAAGACCAATTGCACATTCTTCTATCTGTTTAGATGAAAAACTTTCGAATTTGGGTTTAGAAAAAAGAACTACATTTTCTGGGGTACGAAGATTTTTTTGAGAATCTGAAATGAAAAAAATTGAAGGGATCTTTAGTTTTTGTACCTGATTAAAAGTTCGATAAATCTCTTTTTCCGTTAAAACAGTTGCGTCGATAGAAATGCAATCAGGATGATGAATCCTAAGCTTTTCAATAAAATCAGCATCACTACCAGCAAAATCGCATAAAGTAAGATTTGGATTTGAGTTAAAAATCTCTTTGATAATGGATCTGTAAATTGCAGAAGATTCAAAAACTAGTACTTTCATTTTTCACCCTCTCGATTTTTTAGAATTTCACGTAAAAAATCATCTATGTTTAGTAAATAAGAAATTTTTTGATTAAACTTACTAGCGATTATTCCCTTTTTCTTTAAATATTCATTATAAAAATCTGAAAAAAGTGAAAAACTGGAAAGTGAAAATTCTTTCACCTTGCAATCAGTGGAGGTTATTAAACCATAATATTTTTCATCGGGAAATAGAGTTTTATTATTTACGATAAGGCAGGTTTTAACTTTTTTGGAATTTTTGGTAACACTTTCAAAAGAATCTTCACAAGATGGATTTTTCGCTGTAACGGCTAAATTCCTGGAAAAAGAATATTTGTCTAAATCTATATAAGGAATCCACTGTGAATTAAAAATGGTTTTTCCGTTACCATTTTTATCTTTAACAAAACAAGACGAATCACAAAAAATTGCAGAAAACGCATCTTTTTGAGGAATCATTAATTCTACTTCTGAATATTCAAGACAGACAAATTTCTCACTGTGTTGCAATTTCCTGTTCCACCTTTTGCAAAAATGTCGAAATGTTTAAAACTAAAACCGATTTATTTTTGAAAGTAATTGTACCTTCAAAAAAATCTGAAGTATCAGACTGTGCAAAAGGCACAAGCTCACTCTCTGATGCTGAATAGAAATCTTTTACGTCACAAATTTGAAAACAAGTATGAGTTTCATCATTTATGACAATATATATAGAAGATTTTTGTTCATTTTCGCCCATTATAAGCGCAGGATCAACAATTGCATAAGGATCGCCATAACGATTTACAACTCCTTTGAAATATCTTGGTGCAAAAGGAAGTGGAAAAACTTGAGTATCTCTTATGATTTCTTTTACAGAACTTGCAGGCAAAGCATAATATTGTTGATTCTGGAGTGTAAAAATCAACCATGTAGTCTTTTTTTTGACAGTTTTAGATTCTGTTTCTGTCTTTTTTGCTAATTCATTTTTTATAGTAGAAAATAACTCGTCCGTCATGGTTCGTATTATAGCAGAATTATGAGAATTTGTAAAATAAAAAAAA
>CAMBMW010000035.1 GCA_945868875.1 uncultured Treponema sp. | reverse complement strand
CCAGAAGAACGTGTTGAACTTATGCATAAAGCTCTTTCCTGTGGCACTTATATAATGAGTGCAAATGCTATAACTTCAGATGGTCAACTTTTTAATATTGATGGTAATGGAAACCGTGTTGCAGCTTTGTGTTATGGTCCAAAAAATATTCTCGTGATTGCTGGAATGAATAAAGTTGTAAAAACTGTGGAAGATGCATATAATCGTGCCAGAAATTTTGCTGCACCTGCAAACAAACAGCGTTTTGAAAATATTCAAACTCCATGTGAAACTACAGGACAATGTGCAAACTGCATTCGAGAAGATTCTATTTGTAATCAATTTGTTTTGACAAGGCTTAGTCATCCTAAAAATAGAATTAAAGTAATCCTTGTGGGGGAAGACTTAGGTCTGTAATTATTTGTGATTTTGCAACTAAAAAAGATTTTCAGTATGTTTTTCTCATTTTTAATCATTTTTTGTCTGTTTTCCCAGCAGCGGATAAAATATAATGGTTGTGGAAATTACACTTTGAGAGAAAGAACTGATTTGCGCCGTTATGATAATGGAAAATATGTCGGACTTGTGAGTAGGGAAGTTACTTCATTCATCAATCCTGTTTTTTGTGAAAATGGTTATCAATATGAAGGAAATTTTTATGTAAATGAAAAGACTAACCGTAATTATTCAAAGGTTGGAAATTCGATAAACGATTATATTTATTCTTCTTTTAAAATAGATGAAAAAGGAAATCTTCAGATGATAAGTGATTATGGATTTCCTTCCTTCAGAAGTTTTCCTGCGTTTCCAGAAAAAAAAATAAAAAAAGGAGACAGTTGGAATGCTCAGGCTCAAAGGGTTATTGACCCTTTAAACAAAGGTATTGTTACAAAAATGCCCATCTATGTTCAGTATCAGTATATTGATGATGCTGAGTTTAATGGAGAACCTGTTTTTCTATTGACTGCACAGTGGGCTACACGTTATGGAATGGGTAGTGGAAATTATCATATAGATTTTGGCGGCGATAGTGAACTCCAAAAAGCAACTGGTTCTCACAAAGCAACACTTTATGTAAGTAAAAAAACGGGAAATGCTATTGTAATTCGAGATACTGTTGATGAAACTTTTTTTTATGCCGATGGAAATGCAATTCAGTTTAAAGGTACAATTTCTTTATTTACTGAATATCCTCCTTCTGTTGATACTTCAGACTTAATTCCTGTTTTAAAACGCATTTGTGATTTGACAGATGAACAGGCTGATTTACTTGTTAAAAAAGAAGTTTCAAATCAAAATATTCCTGAGCATTTACCAGAAGAATTTTCAGAAATTACAAAAGAACCTGACGTAAATCAGTATGATAAAAAACTTCTTACAGGGAATGACAAGAATTTTGTTGATAAAGAATCTGAGAATTCAAATAAATTTTCTCAGAAAAATAATGCAAGTGAAAATCATATTCAAAAGAAAAAAAATCATATTGATATAGAAGTGGAAAAAACACCGGCTGGTATAAAACTTTCCATTCAGAATTTGCAGTTTAAACCCGATAGTTCTGAATTACTGGATAGCGAAAAAGAACGATTATCTCAGATTGCAGAAATTCTAAAAACTGTTCCGTCTGCAAAATTTCTTGTGGAAGGTCACACAGCTAGTACTGGAAATCCAGTTGGTGAAATGAATCTTTCTATTGAGCGTGCTAATGCGATTGCATCTTCTTTGATAAAACTTGGAATAAATTCTGAAAACTTTATTTGCCGGGGATTTGGAGGAACAAAACCTGTTTCTGATAATAAAACAGCGCAAGGTAAAGCAAAAAACCGTCGTGTTGAAATCACAATTCTTGAATAAAAAATATCGTGTCGATAAAATTGGTTTATAAAAAATATAGGAAATAATTTATGAATGAAAATGAAAGAAAAGTAATGTTTTCAGAAGTTTATGAACTTTTGGACATAATCGGTGAAAATTTTACGGATGAATTGTCTTTGGGGACAGGCTCAAATGTGGATTTTCAAAAAGTAAAAAATTGTTATCTTCAAATGATTGATTACATTATTACAGATGAAACTGAAAATAATTCTTTGAAAACATGGCTTGACAACAGTGATTTTTGGGTTGCTCCTGCCTCAACAAAATTTCATGGAAATTTCAAAGGCGGACTTTCCCTTCATACTCTTATGGTTATTAAGCAGTCTTTGATTTTTACCCGCCCGCTTTTGGAAAATTTTTATCAAAGTCCTAATGCAACAAAATTCGAAGTTACAACAAAAGATGTTTTTCTTGCCTCTTTATGTCATGATTTTTGCAAAACGAATTTTTATGGTGTAGAATACAGAAATGCAAAAGACATAAACGGAAACTGGATAAGGCAACCTTTTTATAAGTCTAAAAATGATAACAGAAATTTGGGGCACGGAAATGAATCTGTTTTGATTATGCTGGAAATATTTCCTTCTATGATAAAAAACAGAACTGTAATAGAAGCGGTAAGTCGTCATATGGGATTTTGTGATTTAACAGAAAGTGAAACTTACAATTATTCAAATTTTCTGCAAAATCCACTTGTTATTCTACTTCAACTTGCAGATCAGAGTGCTGCAAACTGGTATGATTTCTAAAATCGAGTTTGTAAAACTTTAATATTATTAAAAATATTTAGTCTTACTTATTGTCAAAAGAAAGAAAATCTAATAGTATAGATTTATAAAAAAGAGAAAAAACTATGCACTGTCGCTAACGCGAAGTTTTTATTGGAGTGTAAAAAAATGGCTAAAGGAAAACCTTTAATCAATTTGGAAAGATGCAAAGGCTGTGGATTATGTATTCGTGTCTGTCCAAAAAAAATTCTTGAAATGTCTAAAGAAACTAATAGTCAGGGTGTAAATTATCCTGTTGTAAACGATGAATCTAGTTGTATAGCATGTTGTTTTTGTGCAACTATGTGTCCTGATTGTTGTATTGAAATAGAGGATGACAAATGAGCGAAAAAGTTTTAATGAAAGGAAATGAGGCAATTGGAGAAGCGGCAATTCGAGCTGGGTGCCGATATTATTTTGCATATCCAATCACTCCACAAAACGAAATACCTGCATACATGGCAAAACGCCTTCCTCAAGTTGGAGGCACTTTTTTGCAGGCTGAATCTGAACTTGCTGCAATCAATATGGTATTAGGAGCAAGTGCTGCTGGAGCAAGATGTATGACATCATCATCTTCACCTGGAATTTCTTTGAAACAGGAAGGTTTTTCTTATATAGCTGGTTCTGAACTTCCAGCTGTTGTTGTGAATATGATGCGAGGTGGTCCTGGACTTGGTAACATTTCCGGAGCACAAGGTGATTATTTTCAGGCTACAAGAGGTGGTGGTAATGGGGATTATCACACTGTTGTAATTGCGCCTGGAACTGTTCAGGAACTTGCAGACTGGACTGTAAAAGCTTTTGAAATTGCTGATAAGTATCGTGTTATGTGTCTTATTCTTGGAGACGGATATTTAGGACAGATGTCAGAACCTTGCGTGCTTCCTGATTTTACAAAAAATCTTCCTGAAAAACCATGGGCTTTGACTGGAAAAACACCTGACAGAAAACAGAATAAAATATATTCCCTTAAGTGTTCTAGTCACGATGGTGAACTGAACGAACACAATAAAAAACTTTTTGCTAAATACGATCAGATTCAGCAATCTGAAACAGCAGCTGAAGTGTTCATGTGTGATGATGCTGAATATGTAATTTGCGGATATGGAACAAGTGCAAGAGTTGGGAAAAAGGCTGTGAAAATGCTCAGAGAAATGGGCATAAAAGCCGGACTTTTCAGACCAATTACACTTTGGCCGTTCCCTCAAAATGAACTTGAAAATGCTTGCAAAAATGCAAAAAAAATTCTTACAGTAGAAATGTCTATGGGACAGATGGTTATGGATATCAAACTTTATTCTGGTCATAAAGTAAGTGATGTTGATTTTTATGGCGAACCAGGCGGTGTTATTCCATCTGTTGATGTTATTATTGAGAAGGTAAAAAGCTATGTCTAAAAAATATGAATTTCCAAAATCGATGCATAATGTAAGTTCGCATTATTGTGGTGGCTGTGGACATGGAATTGTTCATAAACTGATTTGTCAGATAATTGACGAAATGAAGATTCAACAGGATGTTTTGCTTGTAGCGCCTGTTGGATGCGCCGTTTATGCATATAATTATATTGATGTTGATACTTGTGAAGCAGCTCATGGACGCGCTCCGGCTGTAGCAACTGGAATGAAACGTGTTCATCCTGACAAACTTGTGATTTCTTATCAGGGAGATGGGGATTTGCTTGCAATTGGTACGGCAGAAACAATTCATGCAGCAAACCGCGGTGAAAACATTACTGTTATTTTTATTAACAATGCAATTTATGGAATGACAGGCGGACAGATGGCTCCGACAAGTCTTGTAGGACAGGTTACAAAAACAACTCCAAACGGAAGAAATGCAGATGAAGTTGGATATCCTATTCGTGCCTGCGAACTTTTGAATACTCTTGTTGAACCAAAATATATTGAACGTTGTGCAGTTTATGATGTTCAGCATATAAATAAAACAAAAGCTGCAATCAAAAAGGCTTTGACTTATCAAAAAGAAGGAAAAGGATATTCTTTTGTGGAAGTTTTATCAATGTGTCCTACAAACTGGGGTGTGAATGCAACAGTAGCGGCAGATTGGGTAAAAGAACAAATGGAACCATACTATCCGTTAGGAGTATTTAGAGATGTTCCTGCTGGAAATATTCCAGAAGCAGCAAAACCAGTTGCAGGGGTGGTTACAAAATGACAACAGAAATAATTTTTGCAGGCTTTGGTGGACAAGGTGTAATCCTTGCCGGAAAAATTTTGGCTTTGGCTGGAATGAGTGAAGATAAATATGTTTCCCATATTCCTTCTTATGGTGCAGAAATGCGAGGTGGTACAGCAAATTGTTCTGTAATTGTAAGTGATGAAGAAGTTGCATCTCCTGTAATTGAAAAACCAGATGTTGTTGTTGCATTAAATAAACCTTCAATGATAAAATTTGAGCAACAACTCAAACCAAATGGTATTTTAATTTACAATTCTTCGCTTATTGATGTCAAACCTTCTCGAAATGACATAAAAGTGATTTCATTACCTTGCGGTGATATTTGTGAAAAAACAAACAATCCTCGTGGAACAAATATGGTTGCTCTTGGATGCCTCGCAAAGGCTGTACCTGGAATGATTAGTGGCATAAAACCATTTGAATTTGCCCTTGATGAAGCTATAAGTGCCAGAAACAAAAAGTTTAATCCAATCAACATTGCAACTATTGAAGCAGCATATAATTATGATTATGATTTGAATTAAATTTGATAGTGTTTTTTTTGATTTTTAATGAATTTTACTTTAGGAATTCAAAATCGAAATAAAAAAATATAATTTTTATTTTATAAAAAGTGATGAATGTTACATTCCTGTAATTTTTATCACTTTTTCTTTATAGCAATAAAGTAGAGAAAATAAGGAATTTATTATGAATGATAACGAATATTATTCTTTGATGAATAGGCCTTCTTCGTGGCAGCTTCAGCAGAAATTCAAAAAAAATCAGACTGCAGGAAAAAAATCTGATATTAATAATTCCTTCCAGAATTCTTATAACCATTTGGAATCTCGGCAAGGAGTTGCAGATGCACAAATGTTGTTTGAAAAAAAAGAGTAGAGGTGTTTATTATCAGTTCTGTAAAAAAAAGTTTAATTATACTAATAATATTTAATAATATTAAAAATGATTCTTGAACAATATTTAAAAATGCTATAAAATTACAGTATTGTTAAAGTGGAGGTTTAAAATGAACGAAGAAATTAAAGCTGTTGCAGACAGACTTATTGGTTTACGCGAAATTATGGATGTAAGTGTAGAACAGGCTGCAAAAGTTTGTGGAATATCTGAAGAACAATATAAAACTTATGAATCTGGAAATATTGATATTCCAGTTGGCATTCTACAGTCAATGTCAAAAGAATACGGAATAGATTTAGGTACTTTAATTTCTGGTAAAGAACCTCACATGCATTTTTACTGTCTGACAAAAAAAGATAAAGGTTTAAGTGTGGACAGAAGAAGTGATTATGAATATCAGGCATTGGCAACAGGATTTCAAAATAGAAAAGCAGATCCGTTTATTGTAAAAATTACGCCAGAAGAAACAAAAGAGATTCATTATAATTCTCATCCTGGACATGAATTTAATTATATGATTGAAGGTTCTATGAAAATTGTGATTGATGGAAAGGAACTTGTGCTTGAACAAGGGGATAGTATTTATTTTGATGCAACAAAAAAACACGGAATGCAGGCATTAAATAATTCAAATGCAAAATTTCTTGCAATAATAATTTAAATGAAAAAATATGGCAATAATAGTAGCACTTGCGAATCGAAAGCCACCCGAAATAAAAAAAAGTGAAATTACACGAGGAAAAAAATGTTAGAAAAATTTCTAGAAAGAACTGAATTTGCTGATTATAATGATTTTTTTGAAAATTTTAAGATTAATGTGCCAGAAAATTTTAATTTTGGTTACGATGTTGTTGATTATCTTGCTGAAAAAACTCCGGATGCAAAGGCAATTGTGTGGTGTAATGATAATGGCGAGGAACTTACATTAACTTTTAAAGACGTAAAGGAAAGAACTGACCGTGCTGCTGCCTTTTTCATGAAAAAAGGAATTAAACGTGGGGATTTTGTTATGTTGATTTTGCAGCGCCGCTATGAATTCTGGATTACGATTGTCGCTTTGCATAAGATTGGTGCTTCTGTAATTCCTGCAACTCACATGCTTACAACTGAAGATATTGTCTACCGATGTAATGCTGCCGGTATTAAAACTGTTTTTGCCGTTCACGACAGGCAGATTTTTGATTATATTGAAGAAGCTCAAAAACAGTCTCCTTCACTGAAAACTTTGATTGGTGTTGCTCCTTTTGGCATTGATGTAGGTCTTGATGAGGAATTTCTGGCTGCTCATCCAAAATGGTCTGATTTTACAAAAGGTGTGAATGAAGTTTCACAGGCTGATTTGGATGCATTTTATAGTTTAAAACGAGAAGATGTAAGTAAAAATGATGATATTATGCTTTCTTATTTTACTTCGGGAACTACAAGCCATCCAAAACTTGTTTCGCATAACTTTTTATATCCTCTTGGTCACATAGTAACTGCAAGTTACTGGCAGCAGGTTAAAAAGGGCGGGCTTCATCTGACTGTTGCTGATACTGGTTGGGGAAAAGCTGTTTGGGGTAAACTTTATGGTCAGTGGATTGCTGAATGTTGTGTGTTTATTTATGATTATCATGCAAAATTTAAACCTGTTGATTTGATGGATCAGATTCAAAAGCATCACATTACGTCATTCTGCGCTCCTCCAACTATTTACCGCTTTTTAATTCAGGAAGATTTGACTAAATATGATTTTAGTTCATGTGAACACTGGTCTACTGCCGGAGAACCTCTTTCTGACGAAGTTTTCAATAAATGGAAAGAAATTACAGGAAAAGAAATTCACGAAGGTTTTGGTCAGACTGAAACGACTCTTTCTCTTTTTAATTATGGAAATGAAAAGATTAAACCTGGAAGTCTTGGAAAATCTGCACCTTATTATAATGTTACTTTACTTGATGAAGAAGGAAATAAGGTACAGGACGGTGAAATTGGTGAAATTGTTGTAGAATTAAAAGATGGACATACTTTCCCGGGTCTTTTTACAACTTATTTTGGAGACCCTGAAAAAACTAAATCTGTAATGCATGACGGTTATTATCATACTGGAGATAATGCATGGCGTGATGAAGACGGATATTTCTGGTTTACTGGTCGAAATGATGACGTAATAAAATGTTCTGGTTATAGAATAGGAACTTTTGAAGTTGAATCAGTTTTGATGCAGCATCCTGCTGTTGTTGAATGTGCAGTTACAGGAGCTCCAGATCCAGTTCGAGGACAGGTTGTAAAAGCTACAATCATTCTTGCAAAAGGATATGAGCCAAGCGATGAACTTGTGAAGGATATTCAGAATTTTGTTAAAAAAACAACTGCGCCTTACAAATATCCTCGTATAGTTGATTTTGTGGATTCCTTGCCAAAGACTATTTCTGGGAAAATTAAACGAAAAGACATTAAGTAATGATGTGTTAATATGTTAAGGTCTGTCCCCGTTTTATTGGGGCGACTATAAGTTTATCAAGGGTTGTCCCATTTGATATTTTTATATAAAAGTGATATATTTTTTTTACGCAACAATGAACTCCACATTGTTAACATTGCTACACGATAGCAACGCGTCTGAATTATAATGAGGAAAGACCTCAAAAAAAATTGTTTGCCTTCCATATTTTCAATGAGAAGGTTAGGAGTATTTTTATGAAAAAACATTTGTTTTTAGGTGTGTTGGCAGCTGCCTTGCTTCTTTCTGGATGTGCCAAAAAATCAAAAGGTCTTGTTACTGTAGAAATCTGGCATACTTACAACGGAACTCAGCAGGAATATCTTGTAAATGC
Organism: uncultured Treponema sp.; assembly: GCA_945868875.1. Classification (GTDB taxonomy): domain Bacteria; phylum Spirochaetota; class Spirochaetia; order Treponematales; family Treponemataceae; genus Treponema_D. Next base: position 8,015 of record CAMBMW010000035.1, on the reverse strand, counting down.
TGCTGAAAAGTTCAATCAGTCACAGTCAGATTATGTGGTAAAGGTTCTTGCTCAGGATTATTCTGGATTTGCTGATACTGTTTACAATGCAGTAGCAAATGGAATTGGACCTAGTATCATTTTTAATTATGGTTCTACTGCTGTTTCTTATGCAAAAGAAGGTCTTGCTGTTGATATTTCAAAATATATCAAAGAAGATATAAAAAAAGGTGACAGTACAATGCAGGACATAATTGATTCACTTCCTTCTTCAATGCAGGCTGATGTAAAAGGTTTTGAAGATGGTGGCATTTATTATCTTCCTGGATGTACAACTGGTCCTGTTTTCTTCTATAACAAAACTCTTTTTGATGAATTGGGATTGGTTCCTCCAAAAGACTGGAAAGAACTTGAACAGGTTTGTAAAACTATTTATGAGAAAAAAGGAATTGCAGGATATCATGCTGACGGTTTAGTTGACAATATTCAGACAATGATTATGCAAAGCGGCATGGGATATATTGATGTTGAAAACAAAAAAGTTCTTTTTGGTGGCGAAAAAATGGAAAAAATTTATCAGTGGTATGCTGATTGCTGTAAAAAAGGATATTTTGAATTTAATACAGTTGGTAAATACTCTTCTGAAGATTTAGCTGCTGGAATTATTGCTTCCTTCTCAGGTTCTTGTGTAAATGATCAGTATGTAAAAATGATTAATGGTGAAGAACTTGGCATTGCACCGTGGATTTCATCTTCAAATGGTGTTGATTTTTATACTGCTTGGAACAGAGGTCCTATTTTCTTAAAACGTGCTGATGATGTTGATAAAGGTGCTTATGAATTTGTTAAATTCTTCCTTTCTCCATCGATGAATAGTGGTTGGGCAAAAGCAAACTCAGCTTTGTCTCCTTATGGAACTACTCAAAAAGAAGCTGATTATCAGTCATATCTAAAAAATCTTCCAGCTACTTCTGCACTTCCTAGTGTTCAGGCAAATATTCCGGTTTCAGGCTCTTTCCCTAATGTAAACGGTGGAGCTCAAATTAGAAATATTCTTGTTGAATACCTAAATAATGTTGTTGATAATAAGATGACTGCAAAACAGGCTGTTGAAAAACTTGTTGAAGATTGTAACAAGGCTCTCAACGAATAGTTTAGTTGAATCATAAAAGGACTGACTGGAATATTTTTTTTCGGTCAGTCCATTATTTTTTTATTTTATTGATATGAAGATTACTTTACAAAATATTTCTAAAACTTTTGGAACTACTCTTGCTGTTGATGATTTTTCATGTGAACTGCCTGATGGTCATCTGATTTGTCTTTTAGGACCTTCTGGCTGTGGGAAGTCCACACTTTTAAATATGATTTGTGGAATTTTGACTCCATCAAAAGGAAACATTTTTTTTGATGAACAGGATGTCACAAATCTTCCACCTGATAAAAGAAACATTGGTATGGTTTTTCAAAATTATGCTTTGTATCCGCATCTGAATGTTTTGGAAAACATTGCTTTTCCTCTGGAAATAAAAAAAGTTCCTAAAAAAGAGCGTTTTCAAAAAGCTACAGAAATTGCAAAACTTGTAAAAGTCGATAATCTTTTAAAACGTTTTCCTTCAGAACTTTCTGGCGGTCAGCAGCAGAGAGTTGCGATTGCACGTGCATTGATAAAAAATCCTAAGATTTTATTGATGGATGAACCACTTTCAAATCTTGATGCCCGATTACGACTTGAAATGCGAGAAGAAATCAGGCGGATTCAAAAGCAAACTGGAATTACTACTGTTTTTGTAACTCATGATCAAGAGGAAGCAATGTCAATCTCTGACAGCATTGTTTTGATGAAAGACGGGGTTTTAATCCAAAAAGGTCTTTCCCTTGATTTATATAATAATCCAAACTGTAGTTTTGTTTCAGAATTTTTGGGTAATCCTCCTGTCAATAGAATAAAAAATACAAGTGATTTTCTTGATTATGCATTGAAATCACAAATCCTTCCTAAAGATTATGAAAGATTTTTGAGTAAAAATGTTTTTTTTGAAATTAGACCGGAATGTTTTAAAATTTCACAAAATAAGAATGCAGTAAAATGTAAAATTTTGCGTATCAGCAGAATGGGAAAAGAGGAACTTGCATATCTTGATTTTTTTGGTCAGGAAGTTTGTGCAATTTTGCAAAATGAAGAAGAGCTTTCTATTGGTGATGAAATTTTTGTTGAATTCAAAAAGAAAGGACTTTTTGTGTTTGATGCAATAACTGAAAATAGGGTAGAAGTAGAATAATGTTTTCTAAAAAAGATATTCATAAAAAAATGCTCAAAGATAAAATCGAACCTTTTTTGTATTTGTTTCCTTTTATGCTTTTTTTAATTGTTTTTACAATTTATCCTGTTATTAATGTATTCACTTTGTCATTTAAAGAAAATTTTAGTTATCTTCGCGGAACTTATGATGGAATTGGGTTGGCAAATTATCATGAAGTTTTGACTGATGAAAAATTTCGTCAAGCGTTATTGAACACTTTTTTATATGTTTTATGTGTTGTTCCAGTAAGTACTGCAATAGCAACTTTTACTGCATATTTACTCAATCATAAAATAAAAGGAATTGCAATTTTTCAAACAGCTTATTTTATGCCGATGGTTACTTCCATTACGGCAGTGGGTTTAATTTGGCGACTAATGTACAATCAAAAATATGGTATTTTTAACTATATTCTTTCGCTTTTTGGAATAGAAAAAATCGGTTGGCTTACTGAATCCAGATGGTCGCTGCTTGCACTTGTGATTTTTGGAATCTGGAATATTCTGCCGTTTACAATTATTCTTCTTTTATCCGGACTTCAAAATATTGATGAAATTTATTATACTGCAGCAAAAGTTGATGGCGCAAAAAGTGGAAAAATATTTTTCAGAATTACAGTTCCTTTGTTATCACCAACAATTTTTCTTGTTTCGATTATGAATACGATTTCAAGTTTTAAAGTGTTTAGCGAACTTTATCCGCTTTTTAATGGAAAGCCTGGTCCTTATTTCAATTTTTATACTGTTGTTTATTATATTCGATATGCTATGATGGAAAAAAGAAAGTATGGATATGCTGCAGCCGCGGCTGTTATTCTGTTTTTCTGTATTATGATTTTTACTTTTATTGAATTATTTTTTAAAAATAAAAACAAAAAACGAATGGGATAGAGTAGAGGTCAAAAGAATGAAAAAAAGCATATTATCAAAAATATTTATTTACTTTTTTTTGATTATCGGTTCTTTTATAATGGTATTTCCATTCATTTGGATGATTTTGGGTGCTTTTAAAACAAGTGCCGAAATGATTATGTTTCCACCAAAATTTTTTCCATCTTCATTAAGTTTAGAAAATTTTAAAAAAGCGTTTTCAATGGCTCCGTTTGGAAAATATTTTTTTAATTCGCTTGTTGTTATGTTTTTTTCTGTATTATGTACAACATTTACAACTATATTAGGTGCATTTGCGTTTTCTAGACTGAATTTTAAAGGAAAAACTATTCTTTTTTCTTTTTTATTAAGCCTTATGATGATTCCTTTTGAGATGCTTATTATTACAAATTATACAACTATCGTAAAAATGAAACTTTTTAACACTTTACCAGCTCTTGTTTTACCTTTTGTAAGCAGTATTTTTTATACTTATATTTTAAAAAACTTTTTTGATACTGTTTCTGACAGCCTTTATTATTCAGCAAGAATTGATGGTGCTTCAAACTGGAAATATTTGTGGCGCATACTTGTTCCACTTGCAAAACCGTCACTTTTCACTATAATTTTATTAAATGCACTTTCTTCATGGAATTCATTTATGTGGCCTTTGTACATAACATCGGACAGCCGTTCTAGAACTCTTCCATATGGGCTTCAAGTTTTCACAACAGAGGCAGGCTCTTTTAATGAATTGTTGATGGCAGCTTCATCTGTTATTGTACTGCCAATGATTATTGTTTTTATAATTGCAAGAAAATATATTGTAAATGGAGTTTCAAGAGGCGGATTGAAAGGTTAGCCTGGATATTTACTAAAAATGAGAGGAATTATATGGATTACAAATTGAATGGTGAATTAAGAGTTGCAATTAGCGGTAAATCAGGTTGTGGAAACACTACTGTCAGCGGATTATTATCTCAAAAACTTGGAATTACGCTTATTAATTATACATTCAGACAGCTTGCTCAGGAAAAAAATATGACGCTTGCTCAGGTAATTGAAGCTGCTAAGAATGATGATTCATATGATACATACGTGGATAAACATCAAGTAGAACTTGCACAAAAAGAATCATGCGTTTTGGGAAGTCGACTGGCAATCTGGATGCTCAAAGAAGCTGATTTAAAAGTTTATCTTTATGCAAGTGATGAAACAAGAGCAATGCGTGTTTATAATCGGGAAGGTGGAGATTTACAAAAAATTAAAGATTTTACAGCAATGCGTGATTGTGAAGATACATCACGTTACAAAGCATTTTATAATATCGATAATAATGATTATTCATTTGCCGATTTGATAATTGATGTAAATACAAAAACACCAGATGAAATTGTAGATATCATTTTAAACAAACTTGTTGAAAAAAAATTAATTTCGGGTTGAATATCCTTATAGGGCTAAAGAAACGGTACAAAAAAGTGAAAAAGAGGATAAATTAATATATTGGTAGACAGAATACACATTATTTATACAAATTAATATTACTTGATTTTTAGTGTTTTTAAGTATTCTTTTTGTTCAGGAGTAATCCTAAAACTTTCTCGAGCTTTTTGGATTGTTTTGTTATGAGTCCAGGTGTCTAATTTTTGTTCTTGCAAAAATTTAATTGCAGTGTCCCATTGATAAACTAGAGCATCTGCAAAAAGCCATGCAGTCATCATATTTACATAATATTCATCCGTTCTGATTTTGGCTGCCCATTTTAAATATTCTTCAGAAAAGTTTTGATTCAAATAGTATTTTTTCAAAAAAAGCATGGCAACACGTTTTGTGTAAGGTTTTTTATCTTGAATCCAACTGTGAATTTTTTCAATGAGTTTTTGGGGATTTTTTTCTAATATTTTTGCTCCTAAACTATCGCTTACAGCCCAATTATCAATATATGGCAAAAAAAGTTCAAGTTTTCGAATATATTCGTCATAATCTTTTATGCTATTAATAAAACAAACATGAAGGCAATTTTCCTCGTGATATTTGTGTGGTAATACTTTAAAAAAATTTTCTATTATTGTCGTTGAAAGATTTTCATTGATTTCTTTTATAATTTTTTTGTAAACTGGCGAACGAATACCGATAAAATTTTGTTTCGGGACAGTTGGAACAAGTTTTGAGATAAAATCAGCATATTTTTGGTCTTGATATTTAAATAAAATTTGTTGTATTTCTGTCATCTTTAATTCCTCAAACAACGAGATAATTATCTTTTGTAAAATTTAATTAGTTTTGAAACAATTTCATTTTCTTCTTCCTCATCATCCCATAGAAAATCTTTAAAATTTTTTAGACAACGATAATTAGAAATAGAAAACATAATACCAGTTCCAGTAAGTGCAATGCCAATGACAAGAGATGTTACTACAACAACTGTACTTACACCACTAGTACCAAATATTTTATATATCGAGGACGAGGCAACAAAAACAAGTAAAATGATACCAATAATGAGTTTAGCTATTTCAATTAAAATGTTTTGTTTAAAATACTTTTTCAATATCCAGCATTTAAAATCATATTCATTATCTTGACTTGATGGATTCAATTTGAGAAAAGAATTAAAATATTGGTTACTTTTTGAACGTTCCAAAGCAGTTCCGATTATATTCATAAAAACTCCCATAAATAAAGAAAAAAGTAATTAATATTATATCATATTATTTTATTTTTAACTTTTATTTATGATTTTTTTTATAAAAATTCATTTAATTTTAATTTATTTCACACAATTCCTGAGCTTTTTCTTTTACTTTTTGATAAAGTGCCGAATCATCATTTTGATTTTCAGTGATAATTCTTACGAAAACGCTTCCTGCAACTATTCCATCAACATAATTGCAAAGCACTTTTGATTGTTCTCCATTTGAAATGCCAAATCCTCCATAAATTTTACTTCCACCAGCAGAAACTTTTTGCAGGAATTCAAGCGTACTTTTTTCAATCACTGTATCTGTTCCTGTAATTCCAGTTCTCAATGCAGCATAAATATAAGGAAATCCTGCATTTGCCATTTTTTTAAGTCTTTCTTTGCTCATACTTGGTGCTGCAACTGGAATATTTATCATATTATTTTCTTTGCAAGCTTTTGTTAGACCTTCATCAAAATCAAAAGGTAAATCAGGGATTATCATGCCGGAAATTCCAGCTTCTGAAGCTTTTTTACAGAATTCCTGAATTCCTGGCGTATAAACAAGTGAAGCATAACTCATTAAATAAATCTTAAGATCCGGAAAAGTTTTGTGTAGTTGTGAAATAAAGGAAAGCCCATCTTTTGTTTTGTACCCTCTTTTCAAAACCTGTGTACATGCACTTTGAATTGCAGGTCCGTCAGCACTTGGATCACTAAAAGGAAGTTGAATTTCAAGAATATCTGCACCGCCATCAACAAGTGCTTTGGCGGCTATGAAAGCTTTTTCGTCTGTAGGATAACCAGCTACAAGGTGACTCATTAAATTAATCTTTCTTTTCATATTTTCCTCATTTTTATTTAGTTTTTGTCATAAGTTTTGCATCGTGAATATCTTTTGATTCATTTAGACGTTCCAATTCTGAAACAAGAAATTCTTTCCATTGCTCTGGTCTGAAAACAGGACAGGTAATAAAAATGTCTTTATCTCCCCTACCACTCATGTTAATAATTATTGCTTTGTTTTTTGGTAAAGTGGGCGCCATTTTGATAGCTTGAGCACCAGCGTGAGCACTTTCCATTGCAAAAAGAACTCCTTCGTTTTTTGCAAAAAATTTTACAGCATTAAGTGCTTCACTATCCAATGCAGAAGTAAATTCTATTCTTCCTGATTTTCCAAGGGATGCCAGCTGAGGTCCTATTCCACAGTAATCTAATCCTGCAGAAATTGAGCGAGTTTGAAGAGCCTGCCCGTCTTCATCCAACAAGAATCTTGATTTATATCCATGCATAATTCCATCGCGTGCAGCTTTTCCACTCATTCTGACAGCATTTTCCCCAATTCCATCTCCAATTCCGCCGGCTTCCACACCAATTAATCTTGGAGATTTTTCATCGATGAAAGGTGCAAAAAATCCTATGGAATTACTTCCACCTCCAACACAGGCAATCAAAGCTTCGACATCAAGATTTTTTTCAGCTGCTTGTCGTTTTACTTCTTTTCCAATCACACTTTGAAATTCTCTTACCATATCTGGAAATGGGGACGGACCTAACGCACTTCCTAAAACATAATGAGTTGAATCTGGATTTGCAGCCCAGTCACGCATTGCTTCGTTTACTGCATCTTTTAATGTGCGACTTCCACTTGTAACTGGATGAACTTTTGCACCGTACATCTCCATTGCAGCAACATTCGGCTGCTGACGACGAACATCAACTTCGCCCATATAAACAGTGCAGTCAAGTCCAAGTTTTGCACAGGCTGCTGCAGTTGCAACTCCATGTTGTCCAGCTCCGGTTTCTGCAATAATTCTTTTCTTTCCCATCCTTTTAGCAAGAAGGCACTGCCCTATTGCATTGTTGATTTTATGCGCACCAGTATTTGCAAGTCCTTCAAGTTTAATATAAATTTGTGCACCACCAAGAATTTCCGTTGCTGTTTTTGCAAATAAAAGCGGAGTTTCTCGTCCAATATAATCTTTTTGAATTGTTTCAAGTTCCTTCAAAAAAGTTTCATCTTTCATAGCTTCATTAAAAGCTTTTTCAAGTTCATCCAGTGGACGGCGCAGAACTTCTGCAACATATTTACCGCCAAAATCATCAAAAAATCCATTGTTTGAATACATTTTATCTTCCTCTACTTAATTTTGTTTGTAATAATGGTCCTTTTATTTATTA
>CAMBMW010000034.1 GCA_945868875.1 uncultured Treponema sp. | reverse complement strand
CAAATGGCAACATTTCTGCTATTTGATTGTTATGTACAAATTCCATATAGAAAAGTACAAAGTCCATTAAAACTCACCTTTTTTACAAAAAAAACAACTATATTCTTATATTTTTTATTATTTATTATTTTTTTAATGTTGTAAATTTGATATAAAATGTATAAAATAGAGTGAATGGATAAAATTTTTCAGAACAATTGTAAAATTTCAGAGATTCTCCCTATTGTAAACATTGCAAAAAAAACATACACAATCGAATTACACTCTCATGCTGTATATGAACTACTTTACATAAAAAAAGGGACTGTTTCTTTGCAGATAGCAGGAAAAAAAAACAAATTAATGGGGGGCAAAGTAATTTTTATATTGCCATCAGAAAAACATAAACTTGTAAGCATGACAAATAAAGAATTTGAATACTGTTCATTTGTTTTTGATAAAACAATTTTTGGAAATGAAGATAATCCCTGCAGAATATTTTTTGACAGTATTCTGATTAACCGTTTTCTTGATTTTCCAGACTGGCTTTTGAATAGATTTTACCAGCTTTGCAGCGAAAAGGAAATTGGAACTCCAGGTTACGAAGTTATGCAATACGCATTTTTATTCCAGGTGTTTTCACATATTGTTTCAACTAAACAATACCAGTTAGTAACAATCATAAGAACACAGACAAAACAAAATATTTCGGCTGTGCAAGTTGTAATTGAATACATCCAGAAAAATTACATGGAAAATTTAAGTTTTGATGAACTTTTACAACTGACAAATTACAGCAAAAGTCATTTCTGCAAAATTTTTAAAGACACCACAGGAATGAATCTGACTGAATACATAAATAAGTATCGGGTTGAAAGAGCCTGTCTGGAATTGCAATTCACGAAAAAGAACATTACAGAAATTGCAATGCAGACAGGATTTAACAACATTCAATATTTCTCACGTATTTTTAAGGAATATATGGACTGTTCTCCAAAACAATATCAACTGAAAATGAAACGCGTGAAATAGTATACTCAAATTATATTTTTTGGCATGGTGGTATTTTTGTCTTTACATACTTGATTTCTTTTAAGTTATTAAGGGAATAATAGGAACGAATTTCTTCATCTTTCAATCGGTTGACATCGTGTTCGCTTGTAGGAGAGATAGAATTCTTGCTTTTACACATTCCATTTTCATCAAACATTTCGTTGATTCCTACCATATGATTTTTGATTTTTTTGTTATATTCTGATAAATCAAATACTCCCTGAACAAAATATAAATTCTCGAAATCAGCATTCATTTTTGCTAATTCAGATTCGAGAAATGCTGTTCCTGAATTATCTCTGGTCCAATAATCATGATTTCCTTCTCCAAAAATTTCATCATAAGCAGTTTTTGTTTTCAAATCTCCTCCATTAAATAATGATTTCTGTTCATTAAGATTCCCAACAGAATCATACTCCAATTCACCTAAGCCATAATAATTCATTGTATAATCTGCATTGAAAATTTCTGTCAAATAACATCCATTATCATATATATACTCAGTTAATGAATTTCCAAGAAATGCTTTTATCTTTCCTTTTGTTCCATCATAATCAGTCATAAGTTCCTTAACGATTATTGGCATTATAAATAGTCCATTTGGATCTATAAAATTAACACAGTCAGTTGCACAATAAGCATACCAGTTACTTCCATCTAAAAGCGGATCTTCTGTTGTGAAAGATTTTATTTGAGGACAATAATCTCTATACCCCAAATCAAACAACTCAAATTGTCCTGAAATTTTTGATTTTGATTGACTATACGATGAATGTTTTGAATCTTTCAGCGAGTTTCCCCAGAAATCGTATTCATTCTCAAACACACAGTCTCCCTGCTGATTACAAACGGAAACAACTCGATTATTACTGTCTGAAATCAAACATTCTATATCAACACCAGCAGGTTTTGTATTATCAGCATAAACACAACACAACTGGTTTGTATCAAATCCGAAACAAATATATGGTCTTGTTTCTTTTTGTATTGTATTCATATAATCTGGTGTTTTGATTTTTTCGGAGGTAAGCTTCTTTTCAATATAAAAACCTTTTGCATCAATCACCTGAATATCAGGTTGTATAGTTTTTCCGTTGCCATACTCTGTGTAAGTTTCATCATTCATCAATCTATAGTTATCATCCGATGTTTCAAAGAATTCTTGTTTTCCAAAATTATAAACATCCTCATTAAATGATGTTAACGGAATACACTGCAGCAGGGTGACAGATGTTCCATCATAAACATACTTTTCACTTTCCTTATTGTTCATTTTTCTGGTAACTCTGCGTCCCAACGGATCATATTCAAACTCAATAATCTGCTTCTCATTAGCAGAAAAATCAATAACTTCAATTTTACTTTGTCTTTTATTACAATCATATTCAAAAAAAACGTTCATTACCGGAGAAATTATTTGTGTAAGACAATTATTATCACTCCAGCTAAACTCCATTCCCTTAGAAGCTGAGTTCTGTCCTTTTTTTTGAATGATTCTATTCAAATTGTCGTACTGATATTCAATTGCACCAAAATTGTTTTCTACAAAACTAACATTTCCTGCAAAATCATAAGAATATATTTCGCACCAGCAATCCATTTCTTTTCTTACAGACACTTCATTTCCTGCATTACTGTTCTTTACAGCCATTAAAACATTTGAGTATTCTTCTTCTGAAAGAGTAACTTTAATTAAGTTATCTGGATTTTTCACAGACAGTCCACACTTTTGAGCTTCATTTAAAGCAAATGACTTAATTGATTCTGAATATGGAAGATAATTCTTAATAACTCTTCCTTGTGCATCATATTCAATTTTTTTATAGTATCCATTTTTATCACAAATCAAACTGATTCTGTTTTGTGAATCATAAACAATGAATTCGGCATTTACTATTTCTCCTATAGCCGAACGTGTTATTTTTGATACTATCTGATTATTTTCATTCCATGTAAACTCTGTTGTTAAACCATTTGAATAATAATCCTTTTTTGTGCGCCCTAATTGGTCAAATTCCTTCGAAATGAAAAAACCGCTTTTCACTTCTAAAACTTTATATATTCTTCCGCAATTATCATATTCATAATGAATTTCAGAGAAGTTGTTCTTCTTTTTTATACATCTGCCAAACTGGTCGTAAGCATAGTCAACTTTTATTCTTGAAATCGCATCATATGACGACAAAAGGTTTCCCATTGTGTCATATTCATATTCAAAATCTGTATCATTATCTTTCATTCTTGTAATCTGACCACGAAAGTTTTTTTCTATGTAAATATTATCATTCTGTACGTTTATTAAAATACTATTGTTTATGTCATCATAGTCAATTTTAAACACTTTATTATCATAATCTTTTTGGTAAATAATTCGGTTTAACGGATCATATTCATAATTCATCGTTTTTTCATTTTGATTTTTTACTGATAAAAGATTATTTAAACTGTCATATTGCAATATTCTGCTGCTGTTATTTTCAAAAGTGATTGTTGTTTTGAATTCTTCTAAATCTTTTTCATATTTCATATTTCCAGTTTTTTGTTTAACTTCAAAAATCTCTTTCGAATCAAAAAAAGTATCTGAATAATTCACTTCAGTAGTATTTCCCAGAAAATCCCGTTGTATTATTTTTTTATTATTTATAAACTGCACATGATCAATGTTTTCCCCAGTTAAATGATATTTCTGAAGTTTTTCAGTTCCATCAGGAAGTATTGTCTTTGCAGTTTTTCCGAGTGCATTATATTCAAACAAATATTCATTTCCATCACCATTTATGATTTTTTCGAGTTGACCTGCTTCATCATAAACATAACTAGTACACCCCTCTGCCCCGTCTTCTTTTATTACTCTATTCCAAAAATCTAGTTGTATTATTTCAAAAACATGGTTTTCTTTATACACTACAATTTGATTTATCTGATCATCATATTTTACTTCATATCCGCTGCAGATTATTCCATTTTTATCTTTTCTTTCGAATGAAATAAGTCGTCCTCTTGTATCATATTCATATTTTTTTTCATAATTTATACCTTTTTCTTGAAGTAAGTTTCCATAACTGTCATAGTTATATAAAGTTTTATATCCAAGAGGATTTTTTGTGGTTATTAAACGTTCTGCAGAATCATAACAATAACTTTCAGAAAATCCATTTGGATATTCTTTTGTTACTGTGTAAGAACCATCATTTCTATAACTGTATTTTATCTTACAAAAGGTATTATCAACTATCTGTAACAAGCGACCTGCTTTTGAATAGGAATATTGTTCATATTTCCCATGAGCCAATTCTTTTCTGATTAAACGGTCATATTTATCATACAGATAAACAGTCGTATTTCCATAATAATCTGTCTGTTCGATTCTTGTTTTATCTCCCTGTTTAGAATAAACATTTTTTTTAATTAACTTTCGATTTCCAGACAAACTTTCAAAACCATTTCCGTTTTCTTCTTTGCCATCGATTATTTCATATCTTTCTTCTATAAGATTATCATTAATATCATAAACATACTGAAACTGTATTCCCTGTTTTTTAATATTACTTGTATTTTTTTTAACTTCGTTATTATGATTTCGGTTATAAGACCAAACCTTTTTTGTTTTTAAAAGATTTCGTCTGTAATATTCGTTTTCTTCAATTAAAACATTATTCAAAAATATCTTCTTTGGATTTTGAGTAGTTTCATCATATTCAATATGCTTTTTGATTTCATTTCCTTTTTTTAAGTCTGTAACGATTGTTTCATATTCTCTGTTCAATGAATCAAATTTTCTTTCTATTTTCACTTCGCCGTTAATATTTTCCAGAATTCTATTTGTTTCATAACTGATAAGTGTGATTTTTCCATCACAGTCTGTTCTTCTTATAACTCGATTACTGTCATCATATTCCAAGACTTCAATCAATTCCTTTCCAGATTCAAAGCTTCTTACAGTTTTTATTACACTTCCAAATCTGTTATATTCATATTCAACTGTCTCATCACCAATAATCTGTTTTCTCAACAGTCCATTTGGATAATATTGAAATTTTCCGACAATTGTATCGCAGAAATAAACTGTCTGGATATTTCCATTCTCGTCATATTCAATTTTGTTAAAAAAATTATCAGCATCATAGTGTTTTAATAGCTGCCCAAACTCGTTATATTCTGTAAAACTTGAAAGTCCGCTGCTGCTTGAAATCTCCTTAGTAAAGTAATTTTCATCGTATATTATTTTTGTAAAATCTCCCTTCTGTTTTATAGAGGTTAACAGTAAAAACTCATTATATCCCAATACAAACTCATTCCCATTAGAATCTTTTTTGTATACTGTTGATCCACTTTCATCATATTGACTTATTGAATCATCATAAAATAATCCGTTATTAAAATCGAACAACTGATGGATTACTGTTTGTTTTTCAGGCTCATATACAAATTTTTCAATCTGATTTCCAGTATCAACCTGAGTGCAAATATATTTTCCCAACTGCTGATTGTATTCGTTCTTTAAATTAATCGTTATTCCATCTTCATTTTCAATTCTTACAACATTATTATTACTATCATAAGAATACAGTTTTTTTCTTCCCTTTGAATCAATTGCAGAAATCAAACAGTCATCTGCATAATAATACCTGACAGTACCTGATACAGTTCCTGAAATTTCTGTAATAAGTTTTTTTTCATTTCTTGTAATTGAAATTTCTTCACCTGTTTTAAGTTTTGCTTTACTTATTCTTCCATCAACATTTTCATATTCTGTCACGTTATGGTTTTTGTCTTCTTCTTTTGTTAAAACACCATATTTTGAATAGTATTTTTTATTTCCATTATAATAGGAAACTAAATATCCACCTTCATTATTCTGACTGTTCGATAGATTTAAGTTTGAATCAAGATTAAATATTCTGATTCTTTTTTGTATGATTTCAGAAAACGCTTTCCACTCACCATTTTTGTTATATAAAAAGTTGTATTCAATTCCCTTATCATCATAATAAGTGAGTATTTCCTCATGTCTATCATGGCTTTCTTTATTTCCATATTTTCCATATGTTACATATTTGTTTAATCCGTCTATTTGTTGATTGATTTTTTCTTTCTCTCTCTTTAATGTAATCAATTCTTCAAGGTCTTTTATGCTTTTCTTATTATTCACATACTCAGAATTAAAATAATCTGATTGAAAATCTGGATACTCTTCATTGTATGCACTGATAACCCCATTCATTTCGTTGAATTTATTTATGAGAACCTGAATTTCAGAAATAGACAATATATTATCTGTAAAATTATTACGTATTATTCTTGAATCCAAAGAACATGACCAGTTTTTTCCAAATGACTCAATATTCTGTTCTGAATTAAGATTGATTCTTACAGAAAACTGGTCACCATAATCTTGAGCCGTATATACATCGTCTGCATAAAAAAAGTTACCTGTTGAGATTTCAACTGGATCTCCAATATAATTATATTTTTTACATATTGCAGACAGATTATTATATTCTTGTGTCATTTTTTTTGCTTTTTCATCTCTTTTTTTTTCCAGTTTATTTATTTTGTTCGTTAGTTGGTTGATTTTCATTTGATATTCTATTGTATACAATTCAAATTGCCTTGGTGCAGATTCCCCATAGTTATCCAGACCTGTTATTGCCTTGTCATACTCTTCTTTATACTCTTTTTCTAGCTTTTCTTGTTGTTTTTTTAATTTTTTATACTCTTCTGCTGCTTCATTTCGAGCTTTTTCAGCTTCCTCGGCACGTTTTTTAATAGCATCAATTTCCTCTTTTCGTTCTTCTGTAAGATCATTGTAATAACTAAATGAATAAGAAGTCGGTGCTTCATTTGAATACGGAACATTATAACTAACTGCTATATCTGCGATGTATACATTTTTTATGTTATTATTCTCATCATAAGTAGTTATTCTAACTTTTGTTGATGATTGTTTATTACCTTCAATCTTAACTCCTGCGGAACTCTCAGAAACTGAAACTGTTTTTTTGCCACCTGAACCATTACTTGAAGAAGACGAAGAACTTCCTGTCGTATTTGAACTTTGAGATGAAGCACTTCCTGTGGAACTCTGAGATGAAGCACTTCCTGTGGAACTCTGACTTTGCGTTGAAGACTGAGAACTCGATAAAGCTGAATTGTTACTGCCGCTTGAATATAATGGAAAGTTATAAATCAGCATCAAGAATATAACTCCCAAAAATAGAACCTTTTTTTTATCTACTATTTTATTCATAATTCTCCTATGAAAACCGCAATAGCGGAAGCACATGAATGTGCTGAATAAAGTCTGTAATAAAAATTAAAAAGCATAAATACAACGTTTTATTGCTTTTCTTAATCTCTTCATTCTGAAAAAATCATTGTGAGAATACTTCATAAAAAAGCTTATCAAGAAAACCTGTTCCTTTTGAAACTTTAGGGACATAACCAACACTGTCTTTTACAAATTCAATCTGATTTTTGTCCTCATTCTGTATATATTCATCAGGATGGTTTACAGATAATAATCCACCTGTTGCCAGTGTAGAAAAATATACTCCAATACCACAGGATTTTTCAGACGCAGTCCATTTTTTTATAATCACTTGTTTTTCAATTTCTTTATATTCATTATATTTTTCATTAGAAATATTTTCACTTTTTAAGCATGTATGAATTGATTCAATCATTGACCTGACATCAAGATACACATCACTATTCTCACTCCCATACGTGTAAATATCCGTTTGACAATCTGAAGCCGCATATACTGCTTCAAATACTTCAGTTCTGATTTTGTTTGTTTTAATCAGCTGTGCAGCATTCAGCATATACATATCAAATTTTTCAAAGAATTCTGATATTCTGTTCAAGTCTACCAGACAAATTGCACTTCCCTGTGAATTCATGTATTCATTCTGAAATGCATTAATTACCTGTTCACAAAGATTTACTGGAGTTTTTAATCTTGTATTCTGAAAACTGTTAAACAGTTCTGTATAATTCCAGCCGGCAGATTTTATCATTCCTTCAGTTGCAACCGCATAGTCTGCATAATTTCTGATTTCATAAAAAACTTCCAGTTCGCCTCCAAAGCAAGTATCAAATCCAATAAAACTTAATTTTTTTCCAGTTGACAGCGTATAATTTCTTAAGGCATTTCCAAGTTGAGTTAATGACATATAAGTTTTCGCCGCTTCATCAAATGCAAAACCTTTATGATTTGTACTCTTTTCAATATTGATTTCAGATTGCGATTCTGTATCAGTTGAGTTTTCCACAAATCCATAACCATCTGCACTTCTCCAACCAGTTCCATGCCCCCAGATTATCAAACCTTGATTTTTTGCAGGAAATCTATTCTCTATATGTTTTAATAAGTTTTCGAGTATAAAACCAGCAGACATATTAAGTTCACTATTCTGTCCGACATACAATCCCAATTCTTCACAATCAATCTCCTGTGATTGAATCATTGAATTCTGATCTCTTTTTCCAGTTTTTAGTCGATAAAGCCTTGTACCATTCCAATTCTCATTAGTTGTATCATAATATGCACTTCTATCAAATAAAACAAAAACTGAAACAATATCTGTATTCAGCTTAGATAATTCCATTTCTAACAGATCTTCTATTCCTGCTTCTTCCAGATTATTATCTGCAGCCATGTACACAACAATATTCCATTGTCTTTTTAGATTATTACTATTGTCATTTGCTGAATCAAGTTTATAATCTCCATTTGTAAGATATGAAGTGTCACAACCAAAAAATAAAATCTGAAATAAAGCAATCCATATTCTCTGAATTTTTTTATTCATTTTTTTTCCTTAAACACTGCACCAGCAGAATTAATCATTAAGTATCAGAATTCCTTATTATCGAAAACTTTTCATTCCAAAAGGATCTTCCCAAACAGAACCATCTTCAAAAAGAATTCTGCTAATATACAAATAATCAAGTGAATATTCATCCTCTTTTGCATAACAAAAATAAGGGTCCAAACTGTAAGTTTTTGTTAGATTTTCCATAGGTTCGATTTTTTCATCAATACTTATAACTATGTTGCTTTTTTCTGTTAATACAACTTCTCCCTGTGAATCAAAAAGATAAAAAACAACTGTCATTTTTTCTATTGCTTTATCAGTTCGGTTAGTAATTTTCAATTCAACACTGCAAACATCTGCAATCTCTGAATTCATATCAATTGACCCTTGAATGATATATGGAATTATTTCTTCAGCATAGGAATTACAGCTATTCAGAAAAAAAAATCCAAAACAAAAGATAACAATTTTCCAAAATTCTTTCGAAGATTTACAATTCAGACTGTTCATAAGATATCTTTTCCTCCACTTTTTTTATAATTTTTCTATACTCTTCAACCAGACTAAGATGATGTTGTTTTTTTAACACCAGATTTGATAAAAGATTTTTTGCCAGTTCATAATCTTTGCATAGGACTGAGTTTTCTACTCTATTCAGGACAGAGTCGATTCTTTCCATTTGAAAACAAATCATTTTCCCTCTATCTGAAAACAAAACTTCATTTTCTTCCAGTCGCAAATAACATTCTTTCTCTGCAGTAAAATCATACTTACCAAACACAACATTTTTAAAAACAAACATTCCCTTTTCATCTGTCATAACATAATGCCAGGTATCTTTTTCGTTTTTACACCCGACTAAAACATTGTCTGCAGGTTGATTATTTTCATCCACAATCATGCCCCACATTTCCGTTAATACAGAGCGTTTTGCATTTGACACACAGCTATTCAGTAAAATCATAACTACAAACAAAACAAAACTCTTGATTACCATTCTTGTTCTCATTTCCATTTCCTCACTTAATTCATTCATTTTCTATCTGTTGAATAATCTTTCCATTTTGATTTTTGTAAAACACAGTTTTTCTTCCACTTTTATCTGTAACTTCCCCAAGCTTCTCCTTTTTTATTCCGTTTTTTTCATTTTTTTTATTTTCTTTGTTTTCTGACAGATTTTCTTTTACATTCACATTTTTTACACCCTGATTTTCTATTGAATTGTCAAAAAACAAATCTAAATTTTTACTTATAATGTCAAAAATCCTGAAATCATCGATTTTATCAGCCTTCTCGAATGACAATTCCACAAAAAACTCATTATTTTTCTCTGATTTTATCAAAAATTTTTTGACTGCCAGATTTAAGTCTTCCATTAGCAGGAAAATGTCATTAAACACATTATTTCTTCCTATGAACGAAAATTTTACAGAATATGAAGAGCCATTCGCCAGGTATCTTTCTTCCCGTAAACTAACTTTGTTTAAAATCAATACACTTCTAATCAAAACCTGAAAATCATTAGATTCCATTTTCTTTTCATTATCTTCTGTTTTTTCAGCACCCTTTCTTTGTATTCTGCTAAATGCTGTAATACTGTAAAATGGAACTTTGTTTTCATAATTCACAGGCGAAATCTCTTTCTTATCAAATAGGCTGGAAACTTTCTCTGGAAAAACAGAATTCAGCTCTAATAAAACTTTTATTTCATCACCCTTTACATAATCAAATAGCGTAACTCTTCCGTTCTCTTTTCGTATAATCTCAAAAAAACGATTTATCTCGCTTGAAATTGGTTCATCTTTTGGTTCCCTGTTAATCATTTCAGCCTCATCGAAACAAACCGAACTATTTCTATCAATTGTTTCTTCATTACCAGACAACCTGTTTATTAAATTAATTTCATTCACCTTTCTGGAAGAATTTTGTTTTGATACAAAGAAAATAAACAGTCCCACAATCAAAAAGAATAAAAAAAACAGATAGGTATAACGATTCACAAACCATCGGTAAAATTTGATTCCAGAAGCCTTGAATCCAAAAAAATTTATTCTGCATCTGGCATATAATTCTGCAAGTTTTGTTTTTTTTACTACAAGCACAATTGCAGAGAGTTTCCTGCCTTTAAAAGTTATTTTGGAATCATATGCATCCTTATTTGAGAAACAAGGATGTCTGCGCTTTAGTTCTTCAACTATAAATCTATTCTTTGTATTACAAAACAAGTATTTGACAGGAATTGGAAACTGATATTTCTCAAAACATTCCTTTTGAATCATTTTTTTATACAATACACTTCTCCTTCTCCATATGGGCCTTTCCATTTTCCATACATTAAAACTTCCCCTTTGGAATTCAATTGAAAATCATTGCAAAACTCTTCGGCTTCAGAAAAACCAATATAATCAAGTTTCCAGTTATTCCTACAATAATTCTGCCAATCCAAAAAGCAAGAAAATCCTTTTCCTTCACAAGTTTTCTTAAAACTTTCATATATAAATCTCTGACTATCATAAGTCTTTCCAGTTTTTTCCACTTGATCCGATAGTTTTTTTAATTCTCCAAGTCCATTCAAACAAATTATAGAAAACAAACTTATAATAAAAACCTCTGCAATCACCAATGTAAGTTTCATTTTTTTCTTCCCTCAATAGTCATTTTTTTTAAACATCATTTTCTCCAATTCATTCTCATCTTTCATGTATAACTCTATCTGCTTTTCTTTTTTCTGCAGATAAACCAATTCTTTTTGTTTTTTTGCCCTCAAACAACCAAACACTGTTTCAATCAATACAAAAAAACATAATGTAATAATAATTGAAGTCTTATTCCCAAGAAACAATATCATCCCCCACTTCATTTGCTGAAAAAGAGCTTTCCTCTTTTAGATTTGAACCAAAACTTGTAATAATAAAAGAAAGTTTCTCTGGTAATCCTTGTGGCAAATAATCACTTTCAGCACTTAAGTATTTATATTCATTACCCCATGGATCTGCTGAAATTTTCTTTTCTAAATACGGACCATCCCATTTATCTGGAACAGGAAATAAAACAGGCTTTTCCCATAAAGCTTCCAGTCCCTGCTCTGTTGTGGGAAATCTGCCACAGTCCAAAAAGTAAGAATGTAAAGCAGATGAATACTGACTAATCTGGTTTTTAGCTGTTATTCTTTTTGCAGTTTCAATCATTTTCACCGCAGAAAGATAAGTTCCAGCAGATACAACTGCACCTATAGCCAGCACAACAAGTGTTTCCACAAATGTAAATCCATTAACTTTTGTTGATTCCAAATAGAATAGACATTTTTTTATTCTTTTCTTGATCAAATCAATCAAACATGTAGTTTTCATTAAACTCATTCTTCTCCCATAAAAAAATCATTATGACTGTTCTAACAATCTATTGAAAATTCACGCGGTTCCAAAATGAAATCAGGAACAGCAGCAGATAATACAAGTTTGCAACGCAAACATAACAGTTTTTTTAAACAGCTCCGTTTCAATTTTTAAATTCCAAACTCGAAATTATTTATACCAGGTAAAAAACAAGTTAATATCAGTGCAAGAATAAAGATTCCTGTAATCATCAAAAAACAAGGTTCTACCATTGACATGCAAATTTTCTTTTTTATCTGATTTTTTCTCTGAATCTTATCCGCGATTAACTTAAACACTCTGTTTTTACCGCCCGAATTATCAGCCAAATAAAAAAAATATGCATACTTATCACCAAAAGCAAATGACTTTTCGTAATTCAATCCCATCTCAAGATTCTTCTTTGCATTGAAAAAAAGCCTTCCATATTTTGTATGGACACCAACAATCTGTTCAGCAACTTCAATTGCCTTAAAAACTGAATTGCCAGACTTTACCATAAAATCCATAGCAAAAAATGCTTCATAAAGATTGTCATTCTTTAGCCCGCAATATATAGCAAAAAAAGCAGCAATACTACAAAAAATTAACCCGAAAATCAGTTTCAAAATTGTCATCAAGTTATCCATTTTTAAGTACTGCATTAAAAAAATACTCAATGCGACAGCCAGAAAAATCACAAAAACAGGATAAATACCAGCCTCAATAACCGCTCTTTTATTTTCATACATTCTGTCATATTTATTTTTAAGATAACTTACTATCCGCCTCAAATCTCCAGTCTTTTCTCCTAGTTCAATAAACGAAATGAAACTGGAATCAAAATTTAAATAATCACAACTTGCAAAAGAATCTGTTATTGAATCTCCGCAACTCAATGATTTCAAAATATTTTCTGCGGTTTTATTCACATTTTTCCTGGAAAATGACAAAAACATTTTTTTTCCGTTAGAATGTTTGCACATAATTTTTAAGCTTTCCTGTAATCCAACATGATTTTTCACATATATCTCATCCAACTCTGCTAGAAATTCTCTTAACATATGTTTTACCTCCAAAAAATCTTTTGTGATTCATGTTTTTTTCCAATTTTTCACCATTCTCTGTACGTAATTTATTAACAGTTTCTTCCAAAATCGAAGAGTAATTATTTATGTGTTCAAAAAGTTCTTCTATTTGAGATTCAGAATAAGAATTTTTGACTCTGGAAGCAAATGTTTCATCAGCACAACATACATCTGCATACAAGGTCATTTTGTTATTAATAAACGAAAGAGACTGACAGATAATAGCCCTAATAACAGAACAAACTAGGATTCTGTTCAACCCAAGATTTTCCATTCTCAATATAGTTTCACCAGAATTTGCAGCATGAACAGTTGCAAAAACAAGATGACCTGTTAACGATGCCCGTAAAGCAGCTGCAGCACTAACTTCATCTCTAATCTCACCTATAACAATTACATCTGGATCTTGTCTAAAAATATGATTCAATGCTTCTTTGAAAGAGTTATTTGAATATTCATCAATCTGTATTTGAGATACATTAGGTAAAACATACTCCGGTGGATCTTCCAGACTTATGATTTTCAATTTATTTTTTTTAATCTGCTGTAGTTTAGAAAGCATCGCAGCAATAGTAGTAGATTTTCCAGAACATGTAGCTCCACATATCAAAACAAGCCCATATTCCAGGTTTATTATTTCTTCTAATTTTTCAAGTTGTCTTTTACTAAACCCCAGAACATCAAGTTTCAAAGGAACATTCATAGGATCTAGAATTCGCAAAACCACAGATTCACAGTTTGAAACCTGGTCAAAGATTATAGGAACAGATGAAACTCTCACAAAAACTGAATGTTTATTATCCTTACCACATTTAAAAACAAATCTTCCATCTTGACTACTTCGTTTATCAATAACATTCATTCCAGCAATCAACTTAATCCTTCCAATCAGTTCATTTACTTTATCAGCCTGAATATCAAGATACTTCTCAAGTAATCCATTAATTCTAAACTTGACACTTTGTTTTTCAATGTGAATATCAGTAGATTTTCGTTTTCGGGCTTCATATAGAATACTGTCCAATAAAATTGCAGCAGCAGAGTTGTTATCATTATGAGAAATCACTTCTGACATATTTTCAGAATCGCTATCATTTTTTTTATTTAAATAATAGATTTCAACACTACCAGATTCATTTTCTCCCGCTTTTTTCAGTTGTCTGTTATAATCCTGACTGCAGTAATCATAGTCATACATTCGTGAAATACACCTTCGCAACTGCTCAGCAGAACATTCTGAAAAAACAACGTCAGGTTTCTCTTTATAACAGGCAGGACATTCCTTTTCTTTCTTAATGTCATTAAGATATTCAATAAAAGCTTTTTTTATCCTGTTTTGAAGATCTAAATCCTCTATTTTTTCAACTAGAAAAGAAATATGAGAACCTTTCTGTTCCAAAACCGCAATTTTATTATAAATACAGTATGCTGGTGTCAGCCTGAATTCTTTTTTTTGTTCATTTTTTTCCATCTTTATTCTCCTGCTTTTATCTCCAGTTTTTTACAAAATTCTTCTATTCGTGATTCTGCCCATTGTTCATCAAGGAAACTTAAGTTTTCATCTTTTCTATACTGTTCATCATCCAAATGTGGAACAAGATAAATCACCATCTGCGTATTTTCTTTAGTAACCTGTTTTGATTTAAAAAGATTTCCAATCAAAGGAATTTTTGAAATAAGCGGTGTTCTTTTTCCCTGTTCATTATCAGATTCCATTGTCAAACCACTTAGAATTATTGGTTCTCCGCTTTTCCCACGAACCTCAGTAGTAACCATTTTTTCAGAAGTTGGAGGAGGATTCCCTGTTGATGAACTGGTATCCACACCTTGCCTTGAAACAGAAGCCACGACAGAACTTGTTATCATTCCATCACCGCTCACCCAGCCTGAAATTTCAAGTTTTATTCCAGACGCTATTTCACGCGTGATTCCAGAATACACAGGCTTTCCAGTTTCAGGATCCACATTATTATCTCTATATCTATATGTATTTGTACTTTGAAAACTGATTTTTTTCCCTGACACACCATGAAGAGTAGTATCAACAAATACTTTTGTTTTACTTTCTTCAATAGAACTTTGTAAATCATAAGCAAATTTTAATCCAAAACATGAAACAACACTCAAATTTAAATTCATAACATTTCCAAGTATGATTGACCCTTTATTTCTATCCCCTAATTTCAAACGCCCAGCTTCAAAAGACGAAGACCAGCTGTTTTGATTAGTATCATCGTATTGAAGAATCAATAAATCATAACTGATTCTTTTTACAGGCTGATCACAAACTTCAATCTGTTTCATAAGCTTATCAAAACCACTTTTTGTTCCCCTAAAATACAATTTTGAATTATCATCCGCTAAAAAGATTGCTGATTTATCCACTTCTGGAGGCAAATACTGCATTACTTCAGAAGGTTTTAAATACTTCAGATTAATCACATAGTTATCAATCTCGATATCAACTTCATCAATCAGTTTTATGACACTCTCTTTTTCACTTTCATTTATGAAACACAAAAAAGAATAAACATCAGGTAACACCATAACTTCTGCATTCCCAACTTTCTTCATAAGAAAAGGGAGAAAATCTTGAGCTTTTGTGAATTTCAGAGAAAACTTTTGCCAAACCCTTTCACCATAAATTAAACTATTCTTTGACTTACTGTCAGCAAAAATATAGAAAATTCCACTATCACATACAAACGAAAAACCGTTCTGAAAACAAATCTTCTCCAAAGCCTCTGTAAAACTATCACAACGAAAAACCGTTCTCTGAATCAAATTGTCTCCATTACTAAGCAAACAAAAACTCCTGTTCTCTTTGCTTTCTGCCAAACTCTTAACTGGTACTTCAAGACAGAAAAGTTTTTCAATCACATCAGAAAATTTCCCACCTTTCACATCAATCAAAAAACCATCATCATTTTGCAGAACTTTCACAAAGCCATCAGAAATCCCCATCGTCCGTACATTTTTTTTTTTCGAAAAATGATAACCATAATCACTTTTCAAAACTTCGTATTCACCAAAACGCTTAGCCAGAGAATCTAACAATCCTTGTTCATCGACACAACTAAAATGTAAAGACAACTTATTTCCCGGCAAATTATCATACGTTACAACACAATTCATTTCTTTCGAGATTTTTTCCAAAATCAATGACGGTGTCATATCATATGCGTCTACAGAATACAAATTCTTTTCGCAGGACATTCTAAATTTACTCACAATCCATATTTTCTCATCTTTAACCACAAACAGTCTGTTCGCTATCAAAAAAGAATCAAAAGCTTCTGCAAAATCACAACCAGCAAACTTCAAATCGCCTTTTCCATTAACAGTATCATCTGCATAAATCGAAATCCCAGAATCCAGACTCACCGCATACAAAATGTCCCTAATCTCACAATTTGAAAAATCCCAGCTATAAACAGATTCCTTTGCTATCAATGACCGTGTCATTCCACAAATCAGAACAAGAAAAATCAAACAGTGTTTTAATCTTTTTATCACCGCAAAACAAGACATACTCAAGATAACCTCCATATATATATTTAGTTTAAAGTGTGCGATTTTATACCAAATTTTTAAAAATTTTTTGAATTTTTT
>CAMBMW010000033.1 GCA_945868875.1 uncultured Treponema sp. | reverse complement strand
GATTATTACGAACTAATGCTTCGGCACTTACCATTTCCGTGTAAGTGAATGCAGCTCCATTTTCAATACAGACAGAACGAAAAGCTGTATCACTGTAACCAGCAACAGGTGCCAAAAAGAGATTTCCGTTTAATTCAACATTTCCAATTTTAACTGGATGAAAAAGGCTCATTTCAGATTATTCTGGCAGATTAAATGCCTTGCAGCTGTTTTTCCAAAGCTGTTCACTTAATTCTTCCAAATCCATATCAAGCATTTCTGCAAGAAATTTTGCAGTTGATGGTAAATATTTTGGCATTGTTCGTTTTTTCTCACGGAATTCTGCAGGAATCATAAACGGACTTTCTGTTTCAATCAAAATTCTGTCTACAGGGAGATTCATAATTGTTTCGTGAAGATTTCGTGCATTTCTGTAAGTTAAATTTCCTGCAAAACTAAACCAGATATTTTTATCCAGACATTTTTTTGCATAAGCAGCGTCTTCAGAATAGCAATGCAAAATGGCACCTGCATCAGGCATGCGTTCAGTTAAAACATCATAAACATCACGACCTGCATCACGATTGTGAATGATTACAGGAAGATTATGAGCCTGTGCAATTTCCAGCTGTGTGATAAAAAGTTCAATCTGAGAGCGTTTGTCACCAAACTGTTTGTAATAATCTAAACCAGTTTCACCAACGGCAACAACATTTGGCAAAGAAAGAGATTTTTCTATTGTATTAATCCAATCAGGTCCTGGATTTGTAACTTCAGAAGGAGCAACACCAACTGCATGATAAATTCCTGAAATATTTTTTAAATGTGCATAATTTTTTGTAAAATCATACAAACTGTTATTAATGCTTACAATTCTTGCAACTCCAGCTTGCTTAGCCTGCTGAATAACACGTAATTGTTCAATAGGATCATCGTAAATAAGCCCGATGTGAGCGTGAGTATCAAATAACTTCATGGCTTTTCTCCCATAAAAAATCACCTGCAGCAAATTGACATTCGCTGGTGACTCTTTATGCGTTTCTCATCGAATCAAAGAAACGTAAATGATAAAAAGTTTGCAACGCAAACCCAATTGTGAAATAAGATGGTTCTGCTATTCTTTTTTACAGATATTCAAAAATACCTGCCTGAAAAAGTAGTTTTCTATTTTTCTGATAAAGAATAGACATAGTTATACCGATAATTTAACATAGGAATTAAAAACCGTCAAATAGAATTTTGTTAATCTGTGTATTAATTTGACATAAATTATTACTGTGTGATATAATTTTATCGTATGCCTAAAACTCAGAAAGTTATCAAAAAAATTGAAAAACGAGTTGCCTCTAACTTCACAAAAGGATTTGGTTCTTTTTTCAGATCAATTGGAATGGGGTTTGTTCGTATTTTTAAAGTTTTGGACAGTAAACTTACAATCATGATTGTTCCACATTCACAAAGTAAGGTCATTAACATTCAGACAAACATTTTTGCCATGATTTTGACTTTTGTGATTTCCGCAGGAGTTTTAGCATCTTTCTTCTATTTTAATAATCGTTCCATCGCAAAAAATAATGAAATTTCCACTTTGATTGAACAAAACCGCGAAACGCTTGCAAGTTTAGATGAACTTCGTGATGAAAATGCAAATCTTTTTCAGGCAGCAAAACGTTTTCAAACTTCACTTTCGCAAAGTCTTTCTTTACTTGGCATAGAACAGTTAAAAACAAAAAACGAAGTTTCATCTTCAAACAGCGATTTGGCTTCACTTTTTAGTTCTTCGGAAATGGCTTCCGGCACAACCCGTGAAGTTGCAGATGTTAGAGAACTTACAACATATCTGGAAGATGCAGTCAAACCAATTGAGCAGATTGGAAGAATGCTCAAAACTCAGCAGAATCTTTTTACAGAAATTCCAAGTATCTGTCCTGTAAAAAATCCGAATTACCACATTTCCATGCAGTTTGGTCCAAATATTCATCCTTTACATGGAAACTGGTACATTCACAAAGGAATTGACTTTTCAACATGGAGATCAGGTGATCCTGTTTTGGCAACTGCTTCTGGTCAGGTTGTTACTGTCGCTTTTGATAACAGTTTTGGTAACTACATCATCATTAAGCATAATCACGGTATGTACACACGTTATGCGCATTTGAATTCGTTTAGAGTAAAAAAAGGCCAGACAGTTGACCAGGGGGACATAATCGGAACAATCGGAAACACTGGTATTTCCACTGGACCTCATCTTCATTACGAAATTCATATTGGTTCAGACGTAGTTGACCCTGCAAAATATATCAATATTAATTTATCAAAATAGGTTTTTATGGCTTTACGAATTGATGATATTTCTATTAATACAATTTTAGGACATGGTTCTGCAATCACTGGAAACATCAAAATTAATGGCTTTGTCAGAATTGACGGGGATATTGACGGAAATCTGGAAACGGACGGGAATATTATCATTGGTGAAAATGCAAGAATTCGTGGAAATATTAAGGCAAAATCTGCGATAGTGGGTGGTATTGTTCTTGGAAACATTGAAACCTCACAAAGTATCAAAATCCTGTCAACAGCAGCAGTGGTTGGCGATATTATTTCGTACAAAGTGCAGGTAGAACAGGATGCAATCATTCACGGACATTTTATTTCTATTAAAGATGAACAAAGATTCTCAAAAATTTCTGGTGAATATCTGCAGGCTGTAGCAATAAAACAAAAGGTTTCTTTATAAATGGCTGAAGTTGATTCTATCGGAAACAATTTTTATTTCGCTGGTGTACAAAACACTACAAGTAGCGGCATTAACAAAAACCAAAAAAAGCAGGAAATAGACAAAACTAAAAAATCAAAGTTTGCAAATCTTCTTTCAAAAAAAGAAGATACGGAACCAGCGTTTTCGGTGACAGGACTTCCATCCGAGATTTCAACAATGTCGCTGGAGGATGCAGCTGTTTATCTAAAAGATGCTGTTGATTTGGCGGGAAATGACCTTTCCAGTGAAGTCAGCCAGGAAAATATCAAAAAGTTCAAGGAAGCAGTTGGTCAGTTTATTCTTTTTGTAGTCAGAAATAATTATGAAATATCTTCAAAAAGGCGTAAAAACAGATTCGGACACGATTTAATGGTTCCTTCCAGAACAAACTTCTTTTCAAATTACACAATTCCGCCACATATAATAGACCCAAAATATCAAATCACTGTAATAAACAAAAAACTTGATGAAATGACGCAGGCAACTCTTGAAAATCAAATTGACAACTTGAAAATTTTAGCACAAATTAACGAAATTAAAGGTTTGATTGTAGACTTGATAAGTTCATAAATTGTATAATAAAAAGAAAAATTTTCTATAACACTGATTTTTTGAATAATTTTTGGGATAAAATAAAATAAGTATATGAGTGATATTTTTGAAACAGATATAGATGATGAAACAGAGAATTTAGCTTCTCTCGAGGACAGTGAAGTTGGAATTACACCAACAGAAAAACTTGTGTTTGACTATCCGCTTTTTAGTTTAAAGCTGGAATATTCGTGCGAAACAATTTATGCCAAAGCTCCTGAAAAACTTGAATTAAAGCCAGGCGATTTTGTTATTACTCCAACACGATACGGAAAAGATATGGCAAAAGTTTTGGGCACTTCAAAATTTCCTTTGGGAATAAAACAGTCTGACATTGTACAGATTGATAGAAAAGCAACTGCCGAAGACTTAAAAAAGAGGGAAGAACTTAAACAGAAAGAAAAAGATGCTTTTCCGATTTTTAAGGAAAAAGTTGCACTGCACAAGCTTGATATGAAACTTGTGGAAACGCATTTTCTTTTTGAAGAACAAAAGGCTCTTTTCTTTTTCAGTTCTGATAACCGTGTTGATTTCAGGGAACTTGTAAAAGATTTAGTTTCTATTTTCAAGATGAGGATTGAATTACGTCAGATTGGTGTTCGTGATGAATCAAGAATAACCGGCGGACTTGGTGTATGCGGAAGACCTTTTTGCTGTAATGCCATTTCAGATAAACTTCGTCCTGTTTCCATAAAAATGGCAAAAGACCAGAATCTTTCTTTGAATTCTATGAAAATTTCTGGTCAATGCGGACGGCTTTTGTGTTGTCTTTCTTATGAATTTGACTGGTACAACGAAGCTCGTAGAGTTCTTCCAAATGAAGGAATTCGCCTGCATTACGACGGAACAGATTTTAGAATCATTGAAGTAAATCCTATCACTTCTATGGTTAGAATGCTCGGTGATGATGGACGACTTCTTGAAGTGAATGCAAAACGTTTCACAAAAGACGGAAACAAGTGGAAAATAAATTAACTTATTAATGTCTTTTTTTTGAGCAGAAATCTAATTTCTTTTCATTATATTGACTAAACCCCTAAGAATTCGCATAATTAACGCATTATGATGAATCCTTTAGCACAAGAATTGAATGAAACATTAAAAGACTCGGTTGTGGGCGAACTCATTTCTCAGATGGGTAAACGTCTTTATTTTCCAAAAGGCATTATAGCTCAAGGTGGTGAAGCTTCAAAAGAAGCAACATTTGCAAACGGAACTATTGGAATGGCTGTTGCAAATGGTACTCCAATCGAACTTGATTCTTACAAAAAAAATATGCCTGCCCTGAAACCTCAGGAAACAGTTGCTTATGCAAAAACTGCAGGAAATCCTGAGTTGAGAAAACTTTGGAAAGATAAAATCATCGAAAAAAATCCTTCACTCAAAGATAAAACTTTTTCTACTCCTATTCTTGTTCCTGGACTTACAGCTGTTCTTTCTTATGTTTGTGATTTGTTTGTAGAAGATAATAAACCACTTTTGGCTGCAAATCCTTGCTGGGATAATTATGAACTGATTGCTTCTGCTCGTTGTGGAGCACAGTTTCATCAATTTAAATGTTTTGAGAACGGAAAATTTAACATTCCTGATTTGGAAGCAAAGATGAAAGATGACGCTCAAAAGTATGGTTCTGTTCGCGTTATTTTGAACTTTCCGCAAAATCCTTCAGGATACAGCCCGACTGTAAATGAGGCAAAAGAGATTTGCCGCATCGTAAAAGATATTGCAGAAAGCGGTAAAAAAGTTCTTGTTCTTTCTGATGATGCTTATTTTGGACTGAACTACGAAGACGATATTGAACCTCAGTCACTTTTTGCATATCTTGCTGACATTCACGAAAATGTTCTTGCCATCAAGGCAGACGGTCCTACAAAAGAAGACTTTGCATGGGGATTTAGAACTGGTTTCATTACTTTTGCATCAAAGGGATTGTCTTCTGCACAATATGCAGCTCTTGAAACAAAATTTATGGCTGCAATTCGTTCTTCTGTTTCATGTTCATCAACTCCTTCTCAGAGTCTTGTTATGCATGCAATAAATGATCCTTGTCATGATGAACAGAAAAAACAGTTACGCAAAATGTTGAAACGACGTTATGATTTAGTGCGTGCTTTTGTAAATTCTCATGAATCTTCAGTTTTAGAGCCTTTGCCTTTCAATTCGGGATATTTTATGAGTTTTAATGTAAAAACTGGGAATGCTGAACAGATTCGCAGAAAACTTCTTGAAACTACTGGAATTGGAATTATTCAGATTGATCAGAATACTTTGAGAGTGGCTTTTTCAAGTATAGATGAAGATAAAATCGATTCTGTTTACGAAAGCATTTACAAAGTTGCACAGTCGCTGGAATAAATTTTTGTATGCGGATTTTTTATAAAATGATTATATAGAAAATTCGCAGCACTGATTAAATGACTGTTTGTTTTGAATTCAAATGAAGAATACTGCCTTTTTTAAAATATTTTTAATTTTTACACTTTCAGTTTTTCTGTTTTCCTGCAATTCTCAGCAGCAGGAACAAAAAAAAAGAATTGTAATTTGGACTAGCTGCAGCGAATTTGTGCAATATATTGAACTTTTTAACACAACTCACAAAGAAAACAGCGCAATTCTTGTTTACAAAGAAAATCCAGCACTTTCCATTCCGCCAGCAAGTGATGAAACTCCTCCTGACATCATTGTTGGTTCATGGCTTAGAAATGATAAGCCTTATAAAAATTTTAAACCGCTTGATTACATTTTTTATAACAATATTTTAAACTCAGATATTTTTTATCAGCAGCTTTTTGATGCAGGTCAAAAAAATGAAGTGCAGTTTCTTTTGCCTGTAAGTTTCAATCTGCCGGCAATTGTTTTTTCCCAGGAAAACAAAGAACTTGTGCCGGATAATTATACTTTAACTCTTGAACAAATCAGAAAAACTGGCGCTGAATTCAACAAAAAAAATAAAAAAGGTACTTTCACGAAAATTGGTTTTACCCCTTTGAGTAACAACGATTTTCTTTATCTTTTTACAAAAATTTTTGATGTAGATTTTCGTGAGCAAAAATACAAAATTATCTGGAATCCTGAAAACTTGAAGAAAGCAACAGATGAATTAAAAGACTGGGTTTTTACAGAGAATGAGTCAGCTCAAACCGAGTTGGATTTTGCCTTTAAGTATCTTTTTATGCCTTATTATCGTCAGGTTACATCGGATAGAACTTTATATGCATATACTACGAGCGACCAGCTTTTTAAAACTATAAAAAATCAGGATTTTGGAATTGATTATAGATGGATTGTTCAGGATAAAAAAATTCCTATTGAAGATTCTATGATTATGCTGGGGATTTATAAAGACTGTCGGAATCAGCCTGGTGCAACAGAGTTTATTTCATGGTTTTTCAATGCTGATAACCAGCAGAAGATTTTAGAAAGAAAAGAAAAATTGAATCTGGATACGGAACTGTTTGGCATTTCTGGAGGTTTTTCGTCTATTCGTGATGTTACAGAACATATTTTGCCTGTTTTTTATACACATCTTTTGACAAATCTTCCACCTTCTCAGATGCTTTCTGTACCGCAGAAACTCCCGGCTAGATGGGACAGTTATAAAAGTCTTGTTATTGAACCATATTTACGTTCCGTTATAACTGCTCAGCCTGAAGAAACTGTTACGACTATTGAAGACCTGGAATCAGAATGGCGACGTAAAGTTTTTGACTAATATTTATAGATAGGATTAAGGTGAATCTTTATGGATATGGGTGATATTCTGGAGCAGTGGGATAAATATCAAGCGGCACAAATTAAAAAGCAAAAAGAAAGCGGCAAAAGCACTGTTTCTCATAAGAAGGCAAATGCACCTTCTGCAGAGGAAAAGGCTTTGGCCGCCGAAAAAGATTTTGAATTGAAGATTCAGGCTGAAAATTCCAGGCGTATTAATCCAATGGAAATGTGGCTTCGCCGCTATGGTACCATTGATAAAGATAAACTTGCCGAACAGGAAAAAGAAATCTCACATCAAACAGACAGAAATTATCTTTTAAATATGAAACCAGAAGCACGCCTTGATTTGCACGGTTTAACTCAAGCGCAGGCTCAAGAAAAACTCGATTACTTTATTACCGATTGCCTTCGTCGTGGAATCAGAAAAGTGATTATAATCCACGGAAAAGGAATTCACACCACAGGGACAGATCCAGTTCTCGGACCTTTTGTTCGTAAATTTATAGAACGCGACAAACGTTGCGGAATGTCAGGTCATCCAAAAACAAAACAAGAAGGCGGAACAGGAGCTACCTGGGTCATACTAAAGCAATAGAGTGCACACCAAAGGAAAATGATCAGAATAACCTTCGCCGTTGTAAATAGAATACTTAAAAGGTGAACCATCTTCTTTTGCCAGATTCCCTTCACTTTCGACCATGAATCCAGAAATTTTTAAACTCCCAAAAGAAAAAATGTTATCAATCCTTTCCCAATTAGCTTTATAGAAATAACTTCCGCTTTCAGTTGTAAATTTACCAGACTCAATAAACCAAGGTGAATAAACACAAACAAAATCAGTTTTCCCCTGTCCAAATGTTCTTAATACAACATTCGCATCAGTACATTCAGGTTTTCCATCAAGATTACAAACAAAATCCTCAACGCTCCTATTGAAATCGCCACATAAAACATAAGCATTTTTTTCTGAAAAACTAAAATCACAAACCAGTCGTTCACCAAGCAAAGCCTCCTGCCAGTCTCTCCAAATCTCTGTTTCAATCTCGCCGCCAGACTTAGATTTCCAATGATTCACAAAAAGAACTAAATCCTTTTCATCAATATTAATAGTAACCTGCATCAAAGGACGACAAGACGGCTGTTTAACTTTTTGTACCCTGATGTCCAGATTGTGAATTAATAACTTTTTGACAGGATAGCGTGAAAAAACAGCACAACCAATTGAAGTACCTTTGTTTCTTGCAAAACAAACATAATTCCAGTTTTTGCTTTTATCCCATTTACCATCAACAAGATAATTCGAAATATCCTGAACCACAGAAATAGATTCAATTTCTTCCAAAACAATAACATCCGAGTTTAAAGACTTCATCACTTCGCATAAACGTTCTAATCTCTTGCAATACTTACTAGAATTCCATGAATCGCTTTTTTTAAACTCATCATATTCAGTTCCATCAGTCTTGGCATCAAAAAAAGTTTGAACATTCCAGCAGGCAAAGGAAACCTTTTTTCCCACGTAAGAAGAACTTAGTTGCTTAATATCAGATGATTGATTTTCGACAGACAATTGTACATTTTCGCACCCGACGCAAAGGAATCCAACAAAAAAAATCCAAAACAAAAACTTTTTCATAATAAAACCTCACTTATAATTTGTATTAAACTGTGGGATTTTATACCATGTTTTTGATTTTTTTTTGTAAAAAGTGGAAAAAAATTTTTTAATGATAAATGCACAAGGGCTATGGAGCAGCGCGAAGCGGCCACTGGACTGAGCGAAGCGAGGGAAGCGGCTGACCGTTAGGGAACTGCGGAACAGCCCGGTTTTGCGCAGCAAAATGTGCCCTGAAAATTAATCAGGGACTTATACGGATTTATTTTGCTTTAATTTATATTTCCAAACTCTACATAAGCGTAAGCGTTGTGATTGTGAATACTTTCTTCTGTTTCGGCTTCTACACTAAACCAGTCAAATCCCTGGGTTTTTAATCCCAGATAAACTTCACGTACAACATCTTCTACAAAACGCGGATTTTCATAGGCATATTCTGTTACATATTTTTCATCCTGACGTTTTAAAACAGAATAAAGCGGTGTGGATGCACAGTTTTCTACCATATTAATGATGTCTTCAATCCAGAAAAAATCTTTATACAAAACTTTCACTTTTACAAAACCACGCTGATTGTGCGCTCCAAAATCACTTATTGCTTTTGAACAGGGACACAAAGTTGCAACTGGAACTTTTATAGAAATAAAAAACTTTTGTGCACTATCATTTTTTCCTGAACTTTCACCCTCATACGTGCAAATATATTCCATCATTCCAGGGGCATTTGTAACCGGCGCTTTTTTTTCTATGTAATATGGAAAACAAATGCGTCCAAAAGCACGTTCTGCATCAAGTTTCAGTCTGATTTCTTCGAGCATTTCCAAAAAATTTTTCATCGAAATATCATTATGATGTTTATGAAAAACTTCTATAAAACGACTCATGTGAGTTCCTTTAAAATTATGCGGAAGATTTACAAAAAGATTAACTGTGGCTGTGGTATTCTGCACTTTCTTTGATTTATCAAGCACAGAAACGGGATATTTCACTCCTTTTACACCTACTTTTTCAAGCGGTATTTCCCTGCTGTCTTCTTGATTTTGAATATCCAACATAGTAAACTCCAGACTAAAATGATGAAAGATTATTTCTCTGCCGATTCCAATGTGTTTACCATAAGCATTGCAATAGTCATAGGCCCAACTCCGCCAGGAACAGGAGTGATGAACGACGCTTTTTCTTTCAAATCATCAAAATCACAATCTCCCACAAGCCTGAATCCTGATTTTTTTGAAGAATCAGGAATGCGGTTTACACCTACATCAATCACAACAGCTCCCTGTTTTATCATATCCCCAGTTAGTGTATGAGGATGTCCGGAAGCCACAACAACAATATCAGCTTGTTTTGTAATTTCAGGCAGATTTTTTGTTCCTGTATGACAAAGTGTAACTGTGCAGTTAACACTTTTTTGTGCAAGTAAAACTGAAACAGGTTTTCCTACAATATTTGAACGCCCGATAACTACAGCGTGTTTTCCAGAAGTTTCAATTCCCATTCTTTGGAGCAGAACAATGATTCCATGAGGTGTGCAAGGCAAAAATCCAGGACGTCCAATCATCATATTTCCAACATTTACAGGATGAAAACCGTCTACATCTTTTTCTGGTGAAATTGCCATAATCACTTTATCTTCGTTGATATGCTTTGGTAGTGGAAGCTGCACAAGAATGCCGTGAACTGTATCGTCATTATTCAGCTGGTCAATCAGTTTGAGTAAATCTTCTTCGCTGGTATTTTCAGGTAAATGAACAGAACGGTCCTGCATTCCCACTTCGGCAAGAGCTTTCTGTTTTCCTGTAACGTATGAAACAGAAGCAGGATTTTCTCCCACAAGAATTACGGCAAGACATGCATTTTTTCCATTTTTCTTTAATGCTGCGACTTTTTGTGCAACTTCAGCACGAATATCTGCAGCAACTTGTTTTCCGTCAATAATGATAGCACTCATGTAACTTTTCCTTTTTGTCTTGGTTTTATTGATAAAATCTTCTATAAACGATATATTTATAAAGGTTTATTTTTTTATGCAAAAAAAAACTAGATTTGTAGTTATTTAACTATACTATAATTAATAAAAGGTCGCAATATGAAACGTTTTTTTTCTATTATGCTAATTTTAGCATTGTGTTCTGCTTTTGTTTTTGCAGACGAACCTGGTGATGAATATGATGATGGTTATGTTTATACACAAAATGGGCAGGGAGATCAGTTTTTAAAATTAGAATTGTCTGGTTTATTTCCATTAAATTTTGGAAAACAAGTTTATCCAGGTGGTGCATTGTCAATCGGTTTTTACAGATTTATTTCAGAACAATTTGCTCTTGGTGGAGATGCTATTGTTGGTTATAATTTGACAATTGGTGAAAAATCATTAATTCATGTTCCAGTTACGTTGGGAGCTATGTTTCAACCCTATGCTGGTAAATTTGAATTTCCAATTTTTGCAGGAATCGGAATGTCTTCAATTACTTCGCAAGGACAAAATTACTTCCCGGCTTTTACAGCAAAAATTGAAGCGGGTGCATTTTTCAGATTCTCAGAATCATGGTCTTTTGGAATTTCATCAAATGTCTTTATGATTCCTCAGGTTTTTAAAGATGAATCAAAAAACTTTACTGGTTTCTTCTGTACTGCAAATCTATCAGCAAGATATCATTTCTAAAATAAAACGATAAAAAACAGGAATAATTATGAAAAAAGATTTTTTAGCTTTAATGGTTTTTTCAACTATTTTTTTCTCAAGTTGTCAGGATCCAATATATTTTGAAATTTTAAAAGATGTTCCTCCTACAGAAGCTACGATATTAGGAAATATCACGGCAATAACACGTACTACCGTTGCTAATGAAGAATATCTGGTTATAAATTCTGTGGATGGAATAAGATATAAAAAACATGATGGTGATAATCATGGTCAATGGGTAACTTTTACAAATCCTCCTTGTGATTTTAAGGTTTCTTATGATGAAACAACTCTTGAGTTTACAGGTGAGCAATTATTAAAGGTACTTTCGTCAGAGAATACTCTTTATGCAGTAACTGCAGTTTATTCGTATTCTCAGGAATCAGGAACTTCAATTGTTGATTATATTAAGTTATATGGAATAAATTTGAGTTCATGGCAGGATAATAGTAAGTGGACAACAATTATTGATAAGGATACAAGTAAACAGTATTTTCCTCTTGTTATGAATTCTTCAGATTATCAGGAATCTCAGTTTGCTGTTTTCCAAACTAACGCGCCTATGAAGGCACACAGATCTGTATATATCAGAAGCGGAAATTCATCTCCTGTATATTATGAATTAAAAGGTTTGGAAGCTCCTGTCAAAAAAGAAGTTACTTTGGCTGACGGTACATCATCTCTTGCAAA
Organism: uncultured Treponema sp.; assembly: GCA_945868875.1. Classification (GTDB taxonomy): domain Bacteria; phylum Spirochaetota; class Spirochaetia; order Treponematales; family Treponemataceae; genus Treponema_D. The sequence goes on along the minus strand of CAMBMW010000033.1, from coordinate 5,252 downwards.
TTCTGCTGTTTATTTTGATTCAAAAGTTCTGTTCTTCAAGTCGCCTGCTTCAACAACAAATGAAACTTACAGCCAAAACGCTACAAGATATTATTATGCTATAGATGGAACTTTGTATGGAAATGATGCAAATGACTCTACAAGCAATAAAAAATTTATTGATATAGGTTCACAGATTTCATCACTTGCAGTTTGTTCAAATTCTATATTGATTGGTTTAGGTGATTTTTCCAAGACAAATTCAACAGGAGGAATAAAACGCGTTTTGCTTAGTAATGGAAATCCAAATTCTTATACTTCAGAATTTGATTCAAATGCATCTTATCAGTTTACCTCTTCTTATATGATTAATTGTCTTTTAAATGCTACTCCCGGAGAATCTGAAAACAATAGTTGTCTATATATTGCCAATAGCTTTTCTGGAAATAATTCAACCTCAAATGCATCTTTCAAGAATATAGGATTGTGGTCATATTATCCTTCAAGAGGTAACTGGAACCGCGAGTAATGGCTGACTCTCTTTTTGAACAAAAAAGAACACAGGAACCTCTCGCTGCAAGAATGCGTCCTCGAAATCTTGATGAATATATCGGTCAAGACCACATCGTGGGAAAGGGACGCTTACTTAGGCGTGCAATTGCTGCTGATCAGCTCACTTCTGTAATCTTTTACGGCCCACCAGGGAGTGGAAAAACAACTTTGGCAAGGGTAATTGCCAATCATACAAAATCAAATTTTATCACGTTGAATGCTGTTTTAACTGGAGTAGCAGATATTCGCACTTCCATAAAGCAGGCAGAAGATTTTTATAATCTTTATAGCCGCAGAACAATTCTTTTTGTAGATGAAGTACACCGCTGGAATAAAAGTCAGCAGGATGCACTTTTGCCATGGGTTGAAAACGGAACAATCATCCTTATCGGTGCCACAACAGAAAATCCTTTTTTTGAAGTAAATAAAGCACTTGTGAGCCGCTCCCGTGTTTTTCAATTAAAACCGCTGACTAAAGAAGATTTACAAAAAGCAGCTCTTCAGGCAATAAATGATACAGAACGAGGATATGGTCACTGGCAGGTTGAATTTGAAAAAGGTGCACTTGAACATTTAATTGAAACGGCAAATGGTGATGCACGTTCTCTTTTGAATGCACTTGAACTTGCTGTGGAAACTACTCCTGAAAAATGGAATCCCACTGGAAATCCACCAGTTCCTGCATTTGGAACAAAAATTTATATCTCAAAAGAAACAGCAGAAGAATCAATCCAAAAAAAAGTTGTCCTATATGACCGAGATGGTGACTATCATTATGATATAATCAGCGCTTTTATAAAATCTTTGCGTGGAAGAGACCCTGATGCAGCACTTTACTGGCTTGCAAAAATGACTGTTGCCGGAGAAGACCCTCATTTTATTTTCAGACGAATGTTGATATCTGCTTGTGAAGATACAGGTCTTGCAGATCCTCATGCAATCAGTGTTGTAGAAAGTTGTGCACAGGCTTTTGACAGAGTTGGCATGCCAGAGGGAAGATATTTTTTAGCACATGCAGCACTGTATCTATCCACATCGCCAAAATCAAACAGCAGCATGGCTTTTTTTGATGCAATTTCATGTGTTGAAAAAGAAGAAGCAGAAGTTCCAAATCATCTGAGAGATTCTAGTCGTGATGCAGAAGGTTTTGGTCATGGTGCTGGTTATTTATATCCACATGCATATAAAGACCACTGGATTGCACAGCAGTATTTGCCGGATGAACTTTCTGGAAGAGTTTTTTATAATCCAAGTACACAAGGTTATGAAAATACAATAAGAAATGATGTACTTTCGCGCCGGGAACTGCAAATAGCCGCAATGTTAGAAAAAAATACAATTGGCGAACTTTATTCTAGCGATGAACTTGCAACTTCACCAGAAACAACAGGTTCTGTAAATGTTTATACACGTTCGCTCACTGCAAAAAGCTGTGCAAAAACTTCCGCACAGGAAACAGACTTGCAAAAATCAGAATTTGGGGATAATCCTATTTCACAATGGTGGATTAATGAACATTTCAAATCTGGCGATGTAAAAAAAGAAGAAAACCTTACATTCAGTCCAAAAAATCCTTCAAAAGATGTGATTCTTGACAGGGCAGATAGATTCTGGCAGCAGCGATTAGATTCAAATCGTGCAGAAATTTTGCTAAATATCAGAGACACAATGATTTCCATGGCAAATCTACTTCGTCATCACCGAAGCCTTATCTGGAATGCGGACAGCGGACTTTTAATCTGGGAGATTGCCAGAAAAACTCCAGAGGGTGTAACATGTGGTGTCTGTAAAACCCAAAAAGGCAAACAGATTTTGGAACAATATGGTCGAACACTCGGCAAACTTGACCGCCCGATTTTACAAGTACGAGATGAGAACAATACTTCTCAAACAGATTTTTTAACGCCAAAAGCATTTTACGACATAATCTTAAAAATGCAGTATAGCGGTGCTGTTTTTGACAGGATGTTTTTTACAGACCCTTTTGTTTCACAAAAATCCATCACAGCGCTTGCTCAATCAATTTATGGAATTCTTAATAGTAAAGATTTTCAAACAATCAAAGAACCTGAAGATGAAAATCAGAATTACTATGAAAAAGATGATTCAGGTGCAAACGAAACAGAAGAAACATACAAACCTGAGATTCCTCTTGCAGACGGTTGGAAAGTTATCATTTCACAAAAAATTCCTTGCAAAGGGCAGTTGATTAGTGAAATCATAGAAAAACAGATTTTGTCACAGAAAACCACAGAACCTTTCGCACAAATTTTACAAAAAATGAAAACTGCCGAACAGAACTTTTTCGGTGATAAAGAAAATCCTCTTTTTTCATGGGATTCACAAACAATCGCGCAGGAATTTGAAAAAAAAGGTTTTCATGTAAAAGTTGCATCAAAACAAATCACAGAAAAACGACGAATCACACCCACTGAAATTGAAAAATGGTTTGAACCAAAAAAATCAGCTTACGGCTCAAAAATATCAGAAGTGTTGGGAAGTGCTGATCTTCAAAAATTAATAAATCTTCTTTTAGCTGCCTGTGAAAAAACACTTTTTGAGTGGAAAAGTGAAATTGCATTTTTTATGATAGAACAATAATCATAAAAACCGAAAAATTAAAATCACCATCATTTCTGCCAGTTTGCATTTCCATTTGTGATTCTCCAAATATCAAAAATGAACAAGACAAACTAGCAGCCAAAGAAATTAATCACGTATAGAATCGATATTTGCTTTTCCGCCTGGAACAAACGGTAAAACAGTTTCTTCAGGATTTACACTGATGCGAACAAAACAAGGTTTATTTTTTCTCGATGAATCAAATGCCTTGAGATACCAGGACTCATCACTATCAGCATCAATAGCTTCAATGCCAAAACCTTTTGCAATCTGAAGTAAATCAGGGGATTTACTAAAAACAGAAGCGCTGTAATTTTTATCAAAAAGGAATTTTTGCTGCTGATAAACCATTCCCAAAGTTCCATTTTCAAAAACAATAACTGTAACAGGAAGATTTAATTCTGCCAGTGTGGCAAGTTCCTGAACATTCATCATAATTGAACCATCACCACTGAAACAAACAATCCTATTTTCAGGATTTGCCAGTGAAGCACCAATAGCCGCAGGAAGCCCAAATCCCATAGTTCCAAGTGAACCCGAAGTCAAAAAAGAACGAGGTCTTTCAACAGGATAAAACTGAGCTGCCCACATCTGATGCTGACCAACATCTGTCGTGATAATAAGCTTTTCAGCAGAAATACCAGTTTTTTCAGCAAGTTTTGGAATATTTTTAATAATTTCGCGAGGATTTGCAAGTTTTTCACCTTTTGGCCGACCACATTCCAGCGAAACATTTTGATTTTTCAATTCGATAATCGATTTAAGCCAGTTTTTGTCTGTAGAAATTTTCTTTTCCGAAACAAGTTCTGTTAATACTGAAAAAACAGATTCTACATCAGCAACAATCGAAATAGTTGAAGGTATTATTTTATCAACTTCAGCAGCATCAATATCAATATGAATAATTTTTGCGTTTGGACAAAATTTAGAAACAACGCCTGTTGCCCGGTCATCAAAGCGAACACCAGCGGCAATCACTAAATCACTGTCATGAATTGCAACATTTGCAGCATGATTTCCGTGCATACCAAGCATTCCAACAAAATTTTCACAAGAATTTGGAATTGCACCAAGCCCCATCAAACTGAAAACAGCAGGAATTGAGTAATTATCTAAAAACTTTTTGATTTCCTTTGACGCCTTTGGTGAATTACAACCACCACCACAATACAAAACCGGTTTTTTAGCATTTTTTAAAAGTTCAGTAATTTCAAAACACTTTTTTGCAAGTTCCTCTTTTGTAGAATGATATTTTACAGGAACTTTACATTGTTTTTCATTTTCAATCATTTTTTCAAAAAAATCATCAGGTATTTCACAACAAGCAAGCTGAACATCACGAGGAACATCAATTAAAACAGGACCAGGTCTTCCTTGAGTGGCAATTCTGAAAGCTTCTGGAATTGCAGTCAATAGTTCTTCGGGAGATTTTACCATAACAGAATGTTTTGTAATTGGAAAAGAAAGTCCAAAAGTATCTGCTTCCTGAAAAGCGTCAGTTCCAATCAAAGAAGTGTTAACCTGACCAGTAATCGCAATGATTGGAACAGAATCCGCACGAGCATCAGCAATAGCAGTCAAAAGATTCATCGCCCCTGGTCCAGAGGTAGCCATACAAATAGCAATCTTTCCAGTAGAACGAGTAATTCCCTGTGCAATAAAACCAGCTGCCTGCTCCTGGCGCACAAGGACGTGTTTGATTGTAGATTTATTAAGTTCATCATAAAGTGGCAAAATTGAACCACCAGGAATGCCGGCAACCATCTCAATACCGAATGCTTTCAAAGATTCTACAATAATTTGTGCACCAGAAATTTTCATATTAAACCTCATAATAAAAATATTTGCAAAAAAAAAGCCCTCCGATTTCCCGGAGAGCCTAAAATCTATATCATGCTTTAATCATAAGATATAACATTCACTCTTCGGGTATCAGATTACCGATAGGACGAGGACAGTTACAACTTTGACTAAAGACAAAAAATGCATAAAAAATATTATGAAGATTTATAATATTTTTGTCAAGAGTTATTTAACTTAGTTATTAGGGCAAACGCATTATAAAATGATTAGTTGTAATATCTGGCTCCCGGTCGTGA
>CAMBMW010000032.1 GCA_945868875.1 uncultured Treponema sp. | reverse complement strand
CATCCTTCATTAGAATTTACATACGTCAATATCCTTCTGTTTTTTGAATTTGTCTTTTTATGATAGTTTTATTATCCTTTATAATATGAACAAATTGATAAAAGAAAGTTTGAACGTTTTTATTGTGATTATTTCAGCAATCCTGATGGCTGTGAATATTAATACATTTGTATATACAGCTGAACTGTTGCCAGGTGGTTTTACTGGAATTGTTCTTCTCATTCAAAATATTTTTTTGAAATATCTGAATATCAAAATTCCGTACAGTTTGTTTTTGTGGATTTTAAATCTGTGGCCAGCTTTGATTTGTCTAAAAAATATTGGTAAACGTTTCACAATTTTATCTATTTTGATGATTGTAGTTTCTGGTCTTGCTACGGATTTTATTCCAGGTTTCTTTGTAACTGATGATATTCTGCTTTGTGCAATTTTTGGTGGAATTATTAATGGCATTTCTATTTGTTTATGTCTTTTTGTGGGTGCTACTAGCGGCGGTACCGATTTCATTTCAATTTATCTTTCCGAAAAAAAAGGCATAAGTGCCTGGAATTATATTTTTGCGGGAAACTGCATTCTTCTTGCGATTTTTGGATTTCTCTTTGGCTGGACAAAAGCTTTGTATTCGATTATTTTTCAGTTTGCCACAACACAAGTCATCAACAGTCTATACAAACGCTACCAAAAAACTACGCTGTTCATCATTTCACCACATTGGGAAGAAATCACCAAAATGATAAAACAGTCCACAAATCATAATGCAACAATTTTTACAGGAAAAGGAAGCTATCAAGGCGCAGAAAGAAAAATGATTTATACGATTGTTGGTAAGGACCAGGAAGCAAAACTTGTGCATGAAATTATGAAAATTGACCCAAAAGCGTTTGTCAATGTTCTGGAAACAAAAGCGCTTCTGGGTAATTTTAATATGCAAAAACTATAGTTTCTTGAGTTTTATTCAGGTGATTTGTTAAACTATAGTCTTTGCCTTTATCAGTTCTATTTTTCGAATCTCAAAACTGTGATTGTTTTTGGTGGTAATGACACTTTCCCGTCCAAATGGATTTTGGAAATGATGTAAGATGTGGCTTCTGGTTTTCTCAGTTCGCACATTTTGAAGTTTGTTGCCACATCTCCACCTGGCAAACCTTTGTTGCCATCGTTCGTATCCACAGCTTCAGTCTGAACTACAGGTTTTGCTTTTCCATTTGCTGCCTGCATCAAAACTTTTTCACAATCACATGAATAAACTTGTCCATCTTCATTCGTCAGGTTCAAAGTCTGTTCTTCTTCTGACGCATTCACAACTTTTACAATGATTTTTTCATCATCATCCAAAACTGCTGAAACATAAAGCTTTTTCTCACGAAGTTTTTTATCCTGACCATCCAACTGCAAAGCTTTGGAACCAGCATAATCAGAAAAGATTTTCTGCACATAATAATTTGGTGTGTAAACTACGCTTTCTTCATTGAACCAAATCAAATCTGGAGTCCACTGTGAATGCCCGATTCTGTTAAAAAGCGGAGCATAAGAAGCTAGTTTCACAACATCGCCGTTTTTTTCCATTCCTGTCATCATTGCAGCTTCAGCCAAAGCAGATTCTATAGAATTTGTGAGGTTTAAATCATGAGCTGCATATTCACCTGCAAAAACAGCAACATCACGGGGGTAATCATCATAAAAATCAACATTCTGATAAAGCCATTCTGGAGCGACGTAATAATGTTCATCAACAGCATAACAGAAATTTGGATTTGATTTTGCATTATCACGATAAAATTTCCATCCAATATCATAAAGTTCATGTTTTACAAAAGGTCCGGCTGTTCCCAAAAGTTTCATCTGTGGATAAACTTTGTGAATTGCCTCTTCAAACGCCTTGTAACGAGGTGCAACATCAACATGATTGCTTTCCCATTGTTCATTTCCTATTGCTATCATTTCCAGATTAAAACTCTGTGGATGTCCCATTTTTGCACGAAGACTACCCCATTTTGTATTCACATCTCCGTTTGCAAATTCTATCAAATCAAGAGCATCCTGAACATATTCCTGGAATTCTTCTGAATCAACTGGAACTGTCTGATAAGAACGGAACTGGCAGGCAACCCCTATGTTCAAAACAGGAAGAGCCTTACATTTTCGTTTTTCTGAAGAAAGAAGCTCACACAAAACAAAATATTCATAAAAACCAATTCCATAACTTTGCATATAATGGCAATCTGAAGTTTCCCATGCTTTAATTGCATTTCCGCCTTGAGTAGCCCACAGATTCGGTTTAATTTTTCTATCTTTCAGTTCCCCGACAGTTTTTTTCCATTCATAACGATGAAGAAGACTTGTTCCCTCCACAATACATCCGCCTGGAAATCTTAAAAAAGCAGGATGTAGATTCTTCAAGGCTTCAAACAAATCTTTTCGAAAAACACCAGCAACTGCATCCTGAGGAATGAGAGAAATCAAATCAAATTCATAGCTGCCTTCTTTTGTAAGATGCATCTCAAATCTTGCGCCGTGAACATCATCTTGAGCAGTAAGTTGAGCTTTGTAAAGATGCCATTCTTTTGATTCGCATTTTCCAATCATTTGATTATAGCCATCAGGCTCTGTGATGAACTTGAGTCCAACAGTGGTTTCTGCATAGGTTTTTCCATCTTTTGTAATCAAAACCTGCACTTCGCCTTCTTTATAGAAAACTTCGCGAGCATAAAAACTTAAATTGTATTTTTGTCCTTTTGTGAGCGAAATGCCTTCATATGCTTTGTTGTAAAACCCTTCACCAGGTTTTTCGGCTGTAAATCTCAAATAGTGTGGATTTTTTTCGCTTACTGGCATATTCATAGAGATTTCCAGATTCTGTGGTTTTTGGTCTGTCGAACCCCATGCATAAAGATTATCTTCTGTCATCACATAATTTCTGCCAGTACCTTTCGTTTTGATAGCTTCAAATGAACGATTTTCGAGCATTTCTGCATAAAGTCCACCATCGGCAGCACAGTTTATATCTTCAAAGAAAAGTCCAACCATATCTTTTGTAATACTTTTGGCAATTTTTTCATTCGAAAGTTTTAAAACATTTTCAGACATATTCATTTTCCTATTAATTCAATAATAAGTTTGCAACGCAAACTTTGAGTAAGATAAAGACCGCGCTATTTTAGCGGCTTTTATCTTACACTTCATATTATACCATATTATCAACGATTTTCATATATAACCGAAACATGAATACTATCTGCCCTTCCTTTCTGATCAGTTACCATCAATTCATATTCACCAGTTGATACAGCCCATTCAATGATTTCATTAGGTTTAGACCTTCCTATGAATTTTGAATCGTAAAACCACATCAACTCTGTAGTATCTGCATCAGCAGTAGCAGATAAAATAATTTTATTTCTGGAAGTATCATTACCTCTAAAAACATATTTCGTATGTGCTAAAGGAGATACTATTTCAGGAGGATATCCTTTGTTGCTGTAATCAAGTTTGACTTGTTCAGGAGGATATTCTGGCGGCAAAATTCTTGGTAATCCTGCCTGTTCAAACAAACTCTGCAAATCACTTGGCCAAAACTCTCTTACTACAGATTTTACATATTGATTTTCTTCTTCTGTTTCGTCTGTTCTGTATCCAGTTCTAGTATCAATATTAATTTTTCTATGAATTCTGCACTTTTCAATTGGGGACACTCCTGGAATAAACCAAGACAATTCTGTTTCAGGACAATCCTCATTTGGAATTGCTCCACTTACAGAACATACAGGAATCTGAGTACAACCTTCTGGATGAGGTTTTTGAGGCAACAAATCCTTTTGAGGAATATCACAAAGAATTGAGTAAGCAATGTCAAATAATAATGGAGCCGCCATTTTTCTACCAATAAAAGAGTTATTACCCTGACCATTAAAATTTCCAATCCAAACAACAATCATGTATCTGTCAAAGAAACCTACACTCCAGGCATCTTTAAATCCAATGGAAGTTCCTGTTTTATAAGGTATTGGAATATTCTCAACTTCCTTTGGGACATTTCTATACGGAGGTGCATTTTCTTCCAGCATTTTTAATACTATAAATGAACTTTCTTCGGTTAACAGACGCTTTCCTTCCCTATTACCAATAAATGGTGTAAAATTCAAATCATATTGAATGCCTTTATTTTTTAATGTCCCATACATCTTAGCAATCTCAAGCATTGTTACTTCACATGTACCTAAAACTATTGAAAGTCCATAATGACCCGTTGGTTTCATATCAGAAACACCAGATTCAACTAAAAAATCGTACAAATTCCTATCACGAATCTGGCGATTTAAATAAATGGCAGGAATATTCCTGCTGTCAGAAAGTGCAAACCATGCCTGAACTGGTCCTTTAAAAATACTTCCATAGTTATCTGGGGAATACTCACTGAAATTCTGAGGAGTGTCTTTAAGCATTGTTCTATAATGAATTTTTCCCTGTTCCAATGCCAGAGCATAAATAAACGGTTTTAACGCAGAACCAGGCGAACGTTTTGAGGTTGTTGCATTCACAAAACCATTTATATCTTCATTATAATAATCAGCAGAACCAATATTAACTTCAACATTCATGTTCGTCCAATCAACCAATAATATTGCTCCGTTCTTTACACCAAAAGTTTCATTTTGCTTTATATATGATTTTAGTAAATCTTCACATTTTCTTTGTAAATTCACATCAATTGTAGTTTTAACTGGTTTAATTATTTTAGATTTTTTCTCACTGTTTGATTCCTGCATCCCATTTAGCATCTCTGTAAAATGACGTGCCTCATCAGGAAACCTGCATTCAACTGATATCTGCATATCCATAAATACTTCATAATCACTATCTTCAGGATGATTTAAAACCCATTTACTAAATAGTACTTTCCTGGCTTGAATTAATTCACTTGGAGTTCTCGATTCAGTTGGGGCTCTTTTTATAGGATTTTGAGGAAGAACACACAGCATAGTATTTTCTGATAAATTTAATTGATTTATAGTTTTTGAAAAATAATACCTCGAAGCACTTTCAAAACCTTCAATATTTCCACCACAAGGTGCTAAGTTCAAATAAGCATTCAATATTTCTTCTTTTGAATAGCACATTTCTAAATACAAAGCTTTTAGAATCTGATTAATTTTTCCACTTATATTTTTTGTATAGAGTTTATACTTCAACTTAGCTACTTGCATAGTAATTGTTGAAGCACCTATTCTTCTCGATTTTTTAACATAAGTTTCCCAAAAAGCTCTAAAAATAGACCCTACATTAATGCCTTTATGAGTATAAAAATATTTATCTTCCTGCAGCAATAATAGTTCCAAAAACTCATCAGGATACTGATAAACTGGTTTATAAATTCTGTATTTTTCATCTTTTGTTAGAAAAACTTGGAGCAATTCATTATTTTTATCAAGATAAGTTCTTGAAAATTCTATGCCATCTAGAATATCACTTTTGTTTCGCATATAAATAATATGGACAACAAAAATGATACTCAAAAGCACAAAAAGAGAAAAAAATGAAAGCAAAAAAGTTCTTTTTACATTTTTTTTCATTTTTCAAAATTGTGAAAAAGAACTGATCTTATGGTTCAATAACAATTGGATTCGCAGGAGATAATGCTTTAGTTTCTTTATTATACATACTTTCTGCATAAATTGGAGGTACATTATATGTTCCTGTGTTGATAGCTTTTGCACTATATGTAATAGTAGTTACCTTTTCTGGAATTTTTCCATAGAAAATAATTCTATCTTCCCTTATATCTATATGATCTGGTTTCCAATTCTTTGTATATTCATTCTTAATTTCTCTAACAGACTGAATTTCAACTTCTAAACCAGCTGGAATCAAATCGATAATTGCTACATTATCCAAAGAACCTTTCAACGAACGGAACGAGATACTTACTTCTACAGTATCACCTACTTTAATCTGAGAAACTGTTTTACCACCTTTATCCTTGTATTCTCTTGTTATTTCCAATCCTTTTTTGACTTCTTTAATTGATGGATTTTCTTCATATCCAGCTAATGAAAGCTGATAGTACATTGGCAATGACTTATCCGACTCAAAAATAATTTTTTCAGTGTTTTTATCAAAACTTCCTTGTAGTACTCGTTCGCCTGTAAGTTCAATTTCTTTTAATTCTTTATTCACTTGAGAATGAACTTTATAAGTTTCACTTTTATCAACATAAGAAAGACTTTCTAAAGCTCGGATTGCCGCAGAAGTTGCATAGGTATTAAAATACGAATCTTTCATATAATCACAAATCGTATCAATCTCCTTTGCTTTAATACTATCAATTTCCTTAGGGAAATAATTAGAAATTACATCAATATAAGTTGCAATATAATGAAGATCATTATGACAAATCCATGATGAATCAAACTGCTTCTTACGATTTATTTTTTTCAATATTTCATTTGCTTTTTTATCCTGTTTGAGCATCGCATAAGAAGCGGCCAGGTACAATGCCTCATAATCAGAATATGAATAATTATTTTTAGTAATATCATTTTCTAATTTCTCAATATAATGAGTTGTAACCTCTTCAGACTTTGTGAGAATATAAATACCATAAGCACGTAGATAAATATCATAAGACGAGTCTTTTTCACGTTTAATCTCATTCTCGATGGCAATTTTTACCTTTTGTAACATCTCATCAGGAACATAATAGCCTTTATTCCGAGCATCAATCAAAAACTCTGCACAATAGAAGGTAATAAATGAATCTTTATTACTGTTTGTTGTCCAATAACCTATATTTCCATCATACTTCATTCTTGATTGCAAGATTGAAATTGTATCATTGATTATTTTATTAGCATCTTCTTTTGTTTTACCATTGTTTTTTACAAAATCAAGATACAGATATGGATATGCTTTACTTGTAATCTGTTCTGAACAACCATATGGATATTCTTCAAGATAAACAGATAATCCTTTTTCAAATGAAACAGGTAAATTCGAAACAGACACTTCCCTTTTTGCATATTCATCGTACAATTTCTGAACTACGTCAATCTGCTGTTTGCCAGAGTTTGAATATCCTGATACTACCCATGATTGATAAGGAACCAATGGTCTTACGCTCAAAGTAGATGAAAGTATAGATTTTTCTGAAGAATCAGAAGCTGTAAATTTGATTTCTGCACTTCCAAGTTTATTATTAGTTTTAACCTTAAATTTTACAGTTTCATCTTTACCTTCATCAATTGTCAATATTTTTGTTTTTTCACCTATTATTTCAAAATGTTCACTTGGCTCTGTCTGTAAAGTAATTGAATCTTTACCACTTCCTTTATGTTTATTCGTTACAGTAACGGAAATGTCAAATTCATCACCTGGTGTTGCAAACATAGGAAGACTAGGTGAAATTACAAAGGTATTAGCAGCATATGTCTGTGTCTGAGCACTGGACATCTTATCTTTTGAAACTGCTACAGCCATAATACGAATATTTCCGTTAAAATAATCTGGAACATTATATTTTACTGTTCTTTTTGTTGAATCACTTTCTATAATTCCCGACCAATAAACTACAGAATCATTTATTTTCCGTTTAAATGGATTCAAATTTTCTTGCAGATATTCCATTTCTGCACCACCACCTGTTGCAGAAAGAGTCTGTAAAATATCGTATTCAGGTAATAACAAATCTAAAATTTGAGAAGTTGAAACCTGTAAAGCACGTTTCTGGAAGAAATAGCTGATTGGATCTGGTGTCTTATATGATGCTACTTGTAAAATTCCTTCATCGACAGCAAAAATAACTATTTTACATGGTTCAGCAGTAGAATATTCAATTTCTAAATCTGTTCCAGATTTTATTTCGGTTGGAACATTTAAATTAATCTTATTGATTCTGTTTTCTTTTCCAATAGAGAATGGGACAGTTCCATAACAGAATGGACTCATAAATATTTCGTCTGACGAAATATCTCTTGTAAATGTGACTGTAATATATCCATTTCCTTCCATTTGTTTTGGAATTTTTATTGTTTGAACTGTTGAAGGTTCTGAAGTGCTAAACCATTTATAATTATAAACACTATCACTTTCAACAGTAATCAATCCAGTACCTGCATAAGGAGCCTTTATGAAAACTTTTGCTTCCGAACCAGGAATCAAATCATTATTCTCAAGTTTCAGTTCCAGTTCAGCTGTTGTTGTTAAACTCCTTGAAATATTTTTATCACCAACGATACTATAGTTAATAGTATTGAAAACAAGGTCCTCCTCATTTTTCAAGGTAATTGAATATTCACCCGGTGTATCTGAAGGAAGCAAGAATTCTGTTCCATCTTTGGAAATATTTATTTTCTGACTTGAAACAGGATAAGATTTTTTTACCGACTGATATTTATATAATCCGTTTGACTGTTTTACTAAAGTTGAAACATATTTAATTTCATTTATCTCCAGAATAACATCCTTTAAATCAATCTTTTCAAGATTCTGATCAATCGCAATAAATGAAAGTTTCCTGCTGGAATTAGAATTAATGTAACTTAACTTTCCATCAGCTTTATATCCTATCAGATATTTCAGCGGAGAAACATAAATGCTTGATTGACTAGAAACGCTTCTTCCTCCACCTTTTTCAAATCCTTCAGCATAGAAACTCAATTTATATGTTGCTTTTTCATATTTTGATAAATCTATATCAAAATTAGCTACACCATTTTCATCCGTAAGTACAGAACCTAAGAATTCCTCAAAACTATTATTCTTTTTGAAAGGATCATTAAAATAATAATCAGAATAACGATGCATAACAGGGTAACCAGGCTGCAAATTTAACTGTGCCTTTACATTATTTCCTGATGCAACTGTTCCAAACATATTTTTTAATGAAACAACACCTTTCAATTGCTGTGGATTAATCCATCCACTTCCAGCAACCGGAACCAATGGTGAAAAACTTGTGGAAATAGATAATGTATCAGGTAAAAACTCTTCCACCTGGAAATTGTTTGAAGCAAGTAACTGCTTTAACTCTTCATCTGATTTTTTTTCAATTAAATAAAGTTTTGCAGTGTAAAATCCCGTTGGAGAATAATCATGTGTAGAAAAATCAATTTCTTCGAATCCAGAAGATGACAATTGAATTTTTTGTGTAAACACAACATTTCCTTTAGAATCTGTAACTTCAAAATTCATTGGGGTGTCTTTTAAGTCAATATTCCAGTCTTCTGCTTTTGAAATTATTCCAAAATGTACTTTTTCGCCAGGTCTATAAATTCCACGATCATTAAAAATGAACGAATTAATTCTGTTTGGATCTGGTTGTACATAAACTCCGCCTACATCATAGTTAGAAAAATCCAAAGATCTTCCTACATGTGAAAAAGGCATAAATGAAATATCATTTTTACTTTCTACTACATATGCAACGGGTTTGTGCTCTCTATCAGAATCCACAATATGGTTTGGGATGCTGGCATGCCCATTTGAATCAGTTGAAGTTACAATAACAGGATTTCCATTTAAACCAATAACTTTGACAGTAGCATTTGGAATCGGACGTCCTGTAGAAATTGACTGTACAAATACATCTCTTGAATTATTACTATTTGTTTTAACAAGAAAGCCAATATTAGTGACTAAAATAAGACGTTTCTCTGACAATGAATTGTAATAATTATTGTTAAAATCAGGTTTATTTGAAACCTGGAAAATAAATAATCCTTTACTTAAGTTTTTTGAACTGTTATCAATTAAATCTTCTGTAAAATCATAAGAAAAATATGAAATCTCAGTATCTGAAGGATTTATAATATTGTAGGTTGAAGTTTTTGATTCCCCAATATTTTTTTCATTGAACATATAACTTTCAAATTGGAAATTTTTCATATCTCCATTAGACATAGAAATAAGATGATTGATATCTTTAGGCATGATTCTAGTCAATCTGTAATATACTGTATCAATTCCTCTGGAATATAGTGAAAGCTTCTTAGTACCCGAAAGAGTAAGAACTGAACCTTCTGACATGATTCCTAATTCTTTTTGATAAAGCGGCACTCCTAAGATTCTTTGAAATTCTCTATCCTCAAAACTTAGTTTATATCCGCCATAAAATTTTAATTCCCCTGAAATCTGGAAATATAAATATCTACCCGGAGTTCCAGAGAATTTGAAACTGTTAGTCGACGCAGCTGGTTCTATAGTAGGGATAGGAATAACTTCAACTTCTTTTGAAAGCTTCAGAATTTCCTCTGTAACATATTCAGTTGACCAGCTAAAATTCTTCCTTTCCTCCCACCCCTGCATTTTAGGTCTATCTACAGGTAATTCATATACTTTTAAATGTTTTGATAATTCATCAATAGAAATGGCACCTTTTGTTTCTACTATAATCATCTGATCATAAGACTGACGATTATTTTTCACAAGAGTAGTACTTACATTATTAATTCTTACATAATCAGACATTCCAGGAATTTCTAATTCAGTCCTGATATCTTCTTGTGTTTTTCCACCAATCTGTGCTTCCAGTCCTTTCTTTACAATAATTTTCAAATTCGCCGTGTATGGAGGAATTGGAATATTATCAGAAACAACATAAATCTCTGTAAAGTCTTTATTAAATGAATAAGAATATTTTATTTTTTCTGTTCTACTTGCTTTTCCTTTAGAATCCATAAAACTCATTTCAAGTGAAATCATATTGTCATCAATTTTTTCACTATTTACAGGATGAGATGCTGCAATCGTACATATAACTTTTTTTTCGTCTGGATTATTAGGATTTATATAAAATTCAGACTCAGTAATGTTTACAGTAAAACTGGCGGTTGAAAAGTTAAATGACCCTTTAATGTAAACTCTATCTGAAAAAATACTGTTCGGCATATTTACTTTATATTTAGTGCCTAAACTCCAGTTTTCTGAAGGAGTAAAACTTAAAGCAGAATCTCCTTCCCACTTCCATTTTCCGTTAATTGCAGGACTAATTGTAATCTGAGAACTAGGTTCTCTATATAAATCTTCAATCTTAGCAACTGAACCATCAAATTTTACATATAATGGATATGGCTTTTTGTCTTCTGTTAATCCTAACTCTGGTTCAACTATTTTGTAATCCACCAGGATTTTTTCTTTTTTGGTATTTTTTGCACTCTCTTGATCACTGGTACTCTTCTTCTCTTCCCCACAGGACACAAAAAGCAAAGAAGAAAATAAAGACAATAAAACAACTACGAAACACTTTTTGAAGATTCTATAAGACATATAAAACTCCCCCTAAACATAGCATTTACTACAGTAAAATTAATGTTGATTATGTTTTTTTGATTTAAAATAATCATAGACAAGATTGTAATGTTCCAATTATAACACTTTTTTTAAAAATAGACAATTTTTTTTTAGGGGATGGGCAGGGCAAACGCATTATAAAAAATATTTCCATAAAAGTTGGCGCGAGGGAGTGAGACACAGGGCAAAAAGACTTTTTTTGGGGCTGCCGCGAGAGCGGCATTATAATAGTTTCTATACCCCAAAAAACGTCTAGCGCATTATTGCGCGTTTTTGACCTGTGAATCACGACCGGGAGCCAGATATTACAACTAATCATTTTATAATGCGTTTGCCCTAGGGGGTGGGCAGCAACAAATTGTAATAAAACCGTTTTTTTATGAAATATTTTTATAATATTTATATTAATTGTGATGTAAATATAGTTATAAGTCTTTTTAGTATTGTTTTTTATTCATTATATGTTTCAAATCTTTTCCACTGTTCTGGATGAAAACTAAATCGAAACTTCTAAACGTTCTCAAATAAATTTTACATAAATTTTACATTTTCTTATTTTCTTTTTATCAAAAATCACTCATATTTATAGTATGATTATAAATTTTTTTGGTCAATTATTTGGGTTTGCCGGCTCTTTGTGCTTATTACTTTTTGGCATGAATATGCTTTCGAACGGAATTCAAAAAGGCGCTGGAAGTGGTCTGCAAAAACTTTTGTCCAAAATCACTGGAAACAGAATAAAAGCCGTGTTGACTGGAATTGGAGTGACTGCTGTCATTCAATCTAGCGGAGCCACAACTGTAATGGTAGTTAGTTTTGTAAATGCGGAGATTCTAACTCTTGAACAGGCAATAGGTGTTATTTTTGGTGCCAATATCGGAACAACCGTTACTGCCTGGATAGTTTCACTTTTTGGTTTCAGTTTTTCTATAAGTGCAGCTGCAGTTCCTCTTTTTGGATTCGGTTTTATCTTAAAATATTTCAAAAAATTCAAAATCCATAATTTTGCTGATTGTTTTATGGGGTTTGCCCTACTTTTTATGGGACTTGGGCTTTTAAAAGAAAGTCTTGCTATTGAAGGTCAAACTACAAGGATTCTAGCAGCCATTTCAAACTGGGGTGTTTTTGGAATTCTGACAGGTGTTTTGATTGGAATTCTTGTAACGGCTTTGATTCATTCTTCTTCTGCCATGACTGCAATTGTTTTGACTATGGCGGCAAACAATTCTTTGAGTTGGGAATTAAGTGCAGCTATCATTTTGGGAAGTAACATCGGTTCTACAATTGACGCAATTATGTCTTCAATAAACGCTTCCACAAATGCCAGAAGAACCGCTTTTGTACACGTTGCATTTAATCTGACAGGGACGCTCCTTGCTTTGTGTTTTTTTAAACCATTTTTAAATCTTATCGATTTGATTGTACCTGGAGCTCCAAATCAAAACATTACAACTCACATTTCTATGCTCCACACTATATTTAATATTTGTGTTACAATTATTTTCCTGCCATTTGTTAATCAAATTGCTGCAATTTCACGTAAAGTGATTTTAGATTCATCTGAACATGATGATTTACATTACAAGATTCCTGCTATTTTACCGTTTTCGCATGCAAGTGCAGATATTTATGGTATGCAAATTCAAAGAGAGATTTCCAAAATGGCTGCAAAAGTAATGGAAATGTTTGACAGAATTATAAACTCTTTTAATCAAAAGAAGAATGTTGATGACCAGACTGTTATAATCGAAAATTTGGAAAATTATATTGATGAAATGGATGAATCGATTACTGATTTTCTGCAAAAATGTTACCGTCTGCCTACCGCAAATAACCATGACAGAAAACTTTTTTCCAAACTGATGCACATTACAGAAGCACTTGAAAATTTGAGTGATGAATGTTGTTCGATAATGCACACTCTTGAAAAATATCTGAACAAATCTGAAAAAAATTATTCAGAAAAGCGAATCAAAGAATTATCAGAATATCTTGAACTTGTACGTGTATTTTTTGAACAAATCATTACATTTTTTACGCTCAGTTTTAATCAAAAAGAAATTTCCAAAGATGAACAAGATAGCTTGAATAAATTTGAACAAAAAATAGATGATATGAAAAAAGATTATAAAAAGGCTTCTCGTAAACGCATTGAAAACGGCGGTGATGTAAAATCTGAACTTCAATACATCGACATGATTAAGAAAATTGAACGAGCCGGTGACTGTGTCTTTTCTATTTTATTGTAAACATATTTTACTATAAATTTATTTCGTCAACTTCTTTTAGCCAAATTTCTGCACTTGCGTCACTTGGCATGCGCCAGTCACCACGCGGAGAAAGATTTACAGTTCCCACTTTGGCACCATCAGGCATGCAACTTCGTTTAAACTGTTGAGAAAAGAATCTTTTATAAAAAGTTTTGAGCCACTTAAGTTTTGTATTATCATCGTAAGGTAAATCTGCTTTTTGTGACAGGAAGAAAATCTTGGATGGTGAAAAACCAAAGCGCAGTACATGATATAGCACAAAGTCATGCAGTTCGTAAGGACCAACTAAATCTTCAGTCACTTGCGAAATTTGACCATTTGAAGGTGGTAGTAGTTCTGGCGAAACCGGAGTATCAAGAATATCAAAAAGAGTTTCTGAAAGCAATGAGCCTTTTGATTCCAGTGCAAACCATTCCACAAGATAGCGAACGAGTGTCTTCGGAATAGAAGAATTTACTCCATACATGGACATGTGGTCACCGTTATAAGTACACCAACCTAGCGCCAGTTCCGATAAATCTCCTGTACCAATTACAATGCCGTTTGTTTTATTTGCATAATCCATAAGAATTTGTGTACGCTCTCTCGCCTGACAATTTTCGTACGTTACATCATGAACATTTTCATCATGTCCCAAATCCATAAAATGCTGGCGTACAGCCTGTGCAATTTTAATTTCTTTCAAGGTTGCACCACACTCTTTTGCAAGTTTGCAGGCATTACTGTAAGTTCTGTCTGTTGTACCAAAACACGGCATTGTTATTGCAGTGATTTTTTGTCGTGGAATTCCAGTTAAATCAAAAGCTCTGCAAGTAATCAGCAAAGCTAAAGTGGAATCAAGTCCTCCAGAAAGCCCAATTACAGCTGACTGGCAGTTTATATGTCTGAGACGTTTTGCAAGCCCTTGTGCCTGAAGGGAAATAACTTCCAGACAACGTTCACTTCTTTTTTGTTTATCAGAAGGAACAAAAGGATGTGCATCTACAAAACGTTGAAATTCTGCTTTTGGATTTGAGATTTCCAAATCGATAAAAACATAATCTTTTGAAAATGTATTATGATTTGCTGAAAAACCAAACGAACCGATGTGTCGCCGCTCCTGACAAATTCTTTCAATATCAACATCGGCAAAAATTGTTTCACCAGAAAAAAGTTCAGACTGTGCAAGCAAAGTACCGTTTTCAGCAATCAGATTATGACCTGCAAAAACCATATCTTGTGTGGATTCATCTTTTCCACCATTTGCATAGGCATAAGCACAGATTGAGCGCGCAGAATGCGATTTTACAAGATTTCGTCTGTAATCAGCTTTGCCGATAATTTCATTTCCACAGGAAAGATTTACTATCAAAGTTGCTCCAGCAAGAATATGTCTGCTCGAAGGTGGAACTGGAACCCACAAATCTTCACAAAGTTCACAACCAATCACAAGACTTTTTTGATTAATGTCTTTAAACAGAATGTTCGTGCCAAAATGGACATTCTTAAATCCTGCAAAATCTATGAACAAAGTATTTTGTGTCTGCTCAAACGGAGTAAACTGACGTCTTTCATAAAATTCGCCGTAATTTGGCAAATAAGACTTTGCGATGATAGCCAAAAGTTTTCCGTTCAAAATAGCAGCTGCACAATTATAGATGCCTTCTGTCCTGCCCACTGGAATTCCCACAAACAAAAGAGATTTTGTACTTTTTGAAGCTTCAATAATGCGCACAAGATTTTTTTCAGCTGACTGCAATAAACTTTGCTGAAAAAAAAGGTCGCCGCAAGTGTAGCCTGTTACCGAAAGTTCTGGAAAAACTACTATTTCAGCTCCTTTCTCAACAGATTTTCTAAATTCTTCTATAATGTTACAGGCATTATAATCACAATCTGCAACTTTTAAAGCAGGACTTGCACAAGCAATTTTTACAAAACCAAATTCCATAATTCACCTATTCTGCAGGACAGAATTCTGCACTTAAAATATATTTACCAAACAGCAAGAAATCACACTGTTAATGACAAATCCAGTTAAAAAAACTATAATGTTTTTGAGGAAACGTATGACAGACAAAGAACTTGACCGTTTTTTAATTTCTACTTTCAAAAACATTCTTGCAGATACAGAAGACAATGCTTCCTATATCAACAGTAAAACTTACAAAGACTATCAAGAAGTCCAGGAAGATATAAATTTCAGTATTAAAGAACTGAAAGAACTTCTTCAAAAAATCCATAGTATTGATGACCTTGCCGAGTGTGATGATGACCAAATCACCAGAATCTATGAATATATAGAAGACTATTATTCAAATTATATCATTCCAACAGAGCCTAAACAACGCAAAATCGCTCTGGCACAATGCGAAAAACTGGAAGAACTGATGTGTCTGTTCGTTGACCAGGAAGATTTTGATGACTATGAAGACGATTCCGAAGATTAATTTTAAATCAACAGCCTCGTTTTTTCATCTCTTCGGCAATTTTTTTTACATCCTGAATTTTTCCTTTTGCAGCAATCAAAATAGAATCATCACTATCCACGATTACAACATTATCCAATCCAATTGTTGCAATAGTTCTTTTTCCTCCGCGAATGTATGAAGAAGTTGTATCCAGGCAAATAACATCACCATTTATCACGTTCATATTTCCGTCTTTTTTGCTAATGTCGTATAAAGCACTCCATGAACCAACATCATCCCAACCGGCATTTAATTTAACAACCTTCCCTTTTGATGTTTTTTCCATTACAGCATAATCAATAGAATCCCCTTTTATCTGACTAAAAGCTTCAGAATTAAGACGGATAAAATCTGTATCCACAACGGCTTTTTCGAATGCTTCTATAGAAAGGCTTGCCATTTGAGGATTATATTGCGTCAATTCTTCCAGAAAAGTTTCGGCCTTAAATACAAACATTCCACTGTTCCAGGAATATTCACCACAAGCAAGATATTCCTGAGCTTTTTCCAGACAAGGTTTTTCCACAAAACTGTCTAAATCAAATACTGCTGCTTCATCTTCCGTTTCTGTTTGTTTTCCAGACTTTATGTATCCATAACCAGTGGCTGGAAAAGTTGGAACAATTCCAAAAGTCACAAGATTTCCTTTTGAAGCAAAGTTTGCCGCAATTTTTACAGCTTTTTGAAAAGCCGGAACATCTGCAATAACATGGTCGCTTGGAAGAACAACTACTACTGCATCTTTATCCTGTTTCAACGCTGCACAACAACCAGCCGCAATCGCAGGAGCCGTATTTTTTGCCATTGGTTCCAAAAGAATTGTTGGTTTTTTATCGCAGATTTCTCCTATCTGTTGTGCTACCATAAATCTGTGGCTTTCACCGCAGGAAATAATTGGATTACCGATATCAAGACCTGTTAAACGTAAAAGGGTTTCTTGAATCATTGTTTTTTCTGAAATAAGCGGCAAAAACTGTTTGGGATGATTTCCCCATGACAAAGGCCAAAGCCTTGTTCCTGCACCACCGCTCAAAATCAACGGAATAATTGTCATAATAAACTCCATCGTAAGAAATCAAATGTGTAAGTAAAATTGTATAGTAAAACTAAACATTTTGCAAGTAGTATTATATGTTTTTTTGGTGATATTATTGCTCCAGCTAAATGATTTTGTTTAAACCGTGGCAAGGATAGTAGCCCCTGCGAAGCAGTCCACTGGACCGAGCGAAGCGAGGGAAGCGGATGAGCGTTAGCGAAGGGCGAATAGCGCGAGTTTGCATTGCAAACTCGGGACGAGAAATGCTATGCATTTCTCGCTTTTTTTGCGTTGCAAAA
>CAMBMW010000031.1 GCA_945868875.1 uncultured Treponema sp. | reverse complement strand
CTGAAGATTAAGAAATTTTCCTATTGTCTTGAAATTTTTGATGTAATATAATGGATACATATTGTTAGAGGAAATGGATTATTTTTAGAGGTTTTTTATGGATTTAATGAAATTACAAAATGGAAGTGATATTCGCGGCGTGGCTGTGGACGGTGTAGAGGGAGAAAAAGTGAACCTTACTCCTGATATTGCCCGTCAGATTGGTTGTGCGTATGTTAGCTGGCTTGAAAAAAAGAGTGGAAATCTTGCTTGCAGTTTAAAAATAGGAGTAGGGCGTGATTCCAGAATGTCGGGTCCTGCTTTGGCAGACGCTTTGATTGAAGGTATGGTGAGTGCTGGTGCCACTGTTGTTGATTGTGGTATGGCGACAACTCCTGCAATGTTTATGTCGATTGTTTTTGAAGAAACTTATTATGATGGTGCGGCTATGATTACTGCCAGCCATTTGCCTTTTAATCGTAATGGAATTAAGTTTTTTGATCCTGAAGGTGGACTTGAACATGATGATATTACTGAAATTTTGAATTTGGCATCGCTTTTGAATCCTGCAAAGGTTTCTGGAAATGTTCAGACTTTTGATTTGCTTTCTGTTTATGCTGATTATTTGAAAAATAAAATTTCTCAGGCTTTAGGTGGTGGTGAAAAACCTTTGGCTGGGCTTCATATTGTTGTGGACAGTGGAAATGGTGCGAGTGGATTCTTTGTTGATAAGATTTTACAGCCACTTGGCGCTGATACGAGTGGAAGTCAGTTTTTGGAGCCAGATGGAATGTTCCCAAATCATATTCCAAATCCTGAAAATAAGCAGGCAATGGAAGCTATTCGTGATGCTGTTTTGAAGAACAAGGCTGATTTAGGGCTTATTTTTGATACTGATGTTGACAGAATGTCTGCTGTTTTGTCTGACGGAAGTGAAGTGAATCGTGACAGTATTATTGCGATGATTTCGGCAATTTTAGCTCCTGATTATCCTGGTTCTACTATTATTACTGACTCTGTAACTTCTGACCGTTTGACTTACTTTTTGCAGGATGTTTTGGGATTGAAACATTTGTGTTATATGCGCGGATACAAAAATGTAATTAATAAACAAAAAGAATTAAACAGTAAAGGGATTATTGCGCCGCTTGCTATGGAAACTTCTGGTCATGGTGCTTTGAAAGATAACTATTATTTGGATGACGGAGCATTTTTGGCTGTAAAACTTGTGATTGCTTTGGCTCAGGCTGCGAAAGAAGGTAAAAAACTTGACAGTTTGATTGAAAAACTGCCGCCTCTTGTGGAAGAAGCTGAGTTCCGTTTTAAAATTCAAGGTGATGATTTTAAAGAATATGGAAAATCTGTGCTGGAAGAATTTAAAAAACGTGCAGCTGAGTGTGGTTATGATATGCCAGAATCTTATGAAGGTGTGCGTCTTTCGTTCAAAGGAGAAGATGTTCAAGGCTGGATTTTGCTTCGTTTGAGTCTGCATGATCCTGTTATGCCTATGAATATTGAAGGTGGTCGCAAAGGTGATTTAGAAAAACTCAAAACAATTGCAAAAAAACTGACTGATGGTTTTGACCGACTGGATAGAAAAGTTCTTGATTAAAAGCAGAATGGAGCGCTTGTTTTATGGACACATTTGAAAATTTGACTTTACAAAAAGAACGTTATGTTTCTTCGGCTTTTATCGATAGTTCTTTGAAAATGGGAATTGCACAGTCTGTTTTGATGGTTCAGGATAATCTGACTGAATGTTTTAATAAAATGGGATGTGACGGTATTGTTTATCGCGAAAAATTTAATGCTTTCTGGGTTTTTACAAAAACTCGAGTACGTTTTTTGCGTAGACCATACTGGCGGGAAAGTATTACGGCAAGAACTTTTCCAATTGACAATGCAAGTTTCAAAGCTCATATCAATACCGAAATTCTTGATGCACAGAATAAACCGTTATTGCTGGCAAATCAGCAGGCATGTGTTCTGGATTTGGAAAAACATCGTCCTTTGAAAATTTCTTCGCTTTCTTATCCTAAAGAAAATTTTCCTTCACCAGTTTTTGATGAACCTTTTGAGAATTTTCATGTAGATTTTGGTGAAGAAGATTTTCAGTTTGAACAGATTATTCGTTCACAGATGATTGATATGTCGCATCATATGAATAACATTGAATATATCAAACTTGCGTTGAATGTTTTTTCCGATGATTTTTTTCAGGCAAACGAAGTGGATTTTTTGGAAGTGCATTACCAGGGGGAAAGCAAAGAAGGTCAAGTTCTCAGAGTTTATTCAAAAAATATAGATGGCAGATTTTTCATTTTCATAAAAGAACAGGAAAGACTTGTTTTTGAAATGACAATTGCGTTTAAATAGCATAGTGCATAGTTCAAAGGTGTACGATTTGTCTGCACTTCGCGCACCTTGCATTATTTAAATCTACTTTTTTATATAGCTTCCGATATAAGCAGTGACACTTTTTTCCGGGGCCATTATCAGTGTGTCCATGAGGGTCAGACCTATTCTTGTGCAAGGTAATAACCGGAAAAAATCTTTCTGGCAGGATAATGAAACATCGCCATAGCCTGGACTATAACGGTGTTTTGTAATTCTGCCTTTTTTTTGTGCATCCATTGTGATTTGAAAGTTTGTCAAATCCACAAGTTTTTCTATGAACATTGCACCCGCGCCCTGCAAAACCGCCGCCATTGCAGCATTTAAAGTTTGTTCGCGCCGAATGATTGAATCTACCTGTGGACCAATTGTGCATGCCATAAGGTATATTTTTTCACAATTCTGTAAATTTCGTGCCAAATCTTTTGATTCAAAATTGGCATCAGCAAAAGTAATTACAGGTTTTTTGTCTTTGATTTCAAGCGATAAATCAAATTCTTCAAAAACTGCTTGTGGTTTTATAACTTCCAAAAGTTTTTCACAAGCTTCTTTTATCATATTCATGATTGTGTCGTCGGCAAATCGTATTTTTGAATAACCGATATATCTTGCTGTTTCCAGATAATCATTTTGTGAAAGAAGAAAATCCTGTTTTTCGGGACAAAAAAAAGTTGCCATATTCACCTCAAAATAAACTATTCAATTTCAAATGTTTTTTTTATTTTTTTGAAAATATTTCCGTCCGATTCATTAAAAGTTTGCATCAAAAAGCGGAAATCTTCCATTACTTTTGTAAAAAAAAATGATTTTTTGATAGTAAAATCCATAGAACAAAGTGATAAACTCAACGATGCGACTATGGAAAGTCGTAGCGATTTTGTGATTCCTGAAAAAACAGCTCCTTTTGTGATGGAAAGACTTCCGATTTTAAACAAAATTTCTCCATTTGGTACAAGAATTGCACAAAAAATCACAAAAATCCACAAAAACACGTGAGGCAGGAGTTTAATTTTTTTTCCAAGAATAATTTGAAATGTAAATGCTAAAATCAAAAAAACGCATAACACAAAAATATTTTTTACGAGGAATGTTGCAAAACTTAAAATCACAAAACAAAAGATAAGGAAATTCGATAATTTATGATTTTCGGAAAACTTTTGTTTTTGAAAAATTTTGTTTGATTCCGGCAATTTTTGAAACTCAGGCTGTTGTTGCGTTTTGCTGATTTTGCTTATTAATAAATCCATATTTTCAGAAAATTTCAGATATTCATTTAAAAAGGCAGTAAAAAAGCCGCTGAAAATTCCAAAAATAAGCATTGGAGCCAGAAACACAAAAACTCCTTTTCCTAAATAAAAACTGCACAACAAAATCTGGACGCAGCTGCTTATGGAAGCACCAAAAACCGAGATTCCATACGTTGAACAGAATCTTTTCTTTGTCAGTACATTAAGTTTATGCAAAAAAAACATCGCAAAACTGCTTAAAAAACTTTGACAAATCGAAATCACAAAAAAAGGAGATAATAAAGTTCCGCCAAACAAGCTGGAAATAATGGTTTTTGTACAAATCAACACAAAAAATGACTGGAAATTAAAGTTTAATGCTGAAATCACAATTGTGTTTGCAAGTCCCAGTTTAAAAAAAGGTGCAAATTTTGGAAGAATTGTTTCAATGTATGAAAACAAAAGTGAAAGTGAGGTCAAAAAAGCAATTTTTTCTGTCAAAATCTGATTTTTTGTTAAGTTTTTCAACTTTTTTATTCTCCCAATCAATAATGAAGCATGGCATAACTGAAAATCTGTTTTTTATCAATTCGACACTGCATCAAACTGCACTTTGTCATTATGTTTTGCAGAATTTTCGATTTGCACAAAAACTTTATTTGGCAAACAGACAACAGAATTTGACCATCCGCAGGCAATACAAGTTTTGTTTGGACAGGGAGAATCAATAATGCGAACTTTGTTGTCAGAAATCTCAAATGAGGTTATGCCAATTTCTCCCTGAACAGTAAAAACTCCATTGTTTTGCAAAGAATATTCAAATTTTTTCCCATCTGCCTGAACAAAAACTCTTCCGTTATTTTTGTTTCCGGAGTTTTTTATCAAAAAAAAGGAAATGAGAAGTATTGCCAGAATCAAAAGAACATCAAACGGCAGAATTTTTATCTTCATTTTGTTGATTTTACATCTTTTTTAAAAAAAAATCACATAAATAAAAGAATTTTGAAATATTTGAAAAAAATGATTATATTCATTCTGATGAAATATGAGTTTTTGTTGATTTTTGTGATGACAGTATGTTCTGTGACTTGTTCTATTCAGGATATAAAGAATCGGTGTTTTAAAGTCTGGCATATTGGTTTGTCTTTTTTTCTTGTGATTATGATTTATCTGTTTTTTAATTCAGGGATTATTCTTTCCAGACTTTTATCTTCGTTATGTTTTGCCCTATTTTATATGATTATCAGGGAATTTACAAAGGGAAAGATGGGGACTGGTGATATTCTTTTTGCTGCATTTCAAGGTCTTTTGTTGAGCATTCGAAGTTTACCTGTCTGTACTCTTTTAAGTGTTTTTGCAGCATTGATTTTTAGTTTTATACTTCAAAATTGGAATAAGGTTGTGATGAAAAAGTCTATTCCATTTGTTCCATTTATGTCTTTTGGGCTAATAGCCTCGTATTTTATAACTGGCAAAAAATTTTAATTAAAATTCAGCAGGGCAAACGCATTATAAAATGATTAGTTGTAATATCTGGCTCCCGGTCGTGATTCACAGGTCAAAAACGCGCAATAATGCGCTAGACGTTTTTTGGGGTATAGAAACTATTATAATGCCGCTCTCGCGGCAGCCCCAAAAAAAGTCTTTTTGCCCTGTGTCTCACTCCCTCGCGCCACTTTTATGAAAATATTTTTTATAATGCGTTTGCCCTGTAAAATTCAGTTTTACTTTTTGTGAAAATAATGATAAAATTAAAAATAGGGTGATTTTAAACTAGTTTCCATATAGGAATATCGGGTTTTATGTTTTTTTTAGGAAATCAAGAAATAACGTCCTCTTATGCTAGAGCGAAATTTGTATCAGCTTTTACAGATTTTTTTGCTTTAATCTATCATATTGTGATACAGGTGTTTTTTCTTCAATTTAGAGTTATGCCGATGTTCTTTTATAATATTATTAGCGTTGCTATTTTTGTCCTTCTTTTATTCGCAATTTACAGAGTTAAATCTTTTATTATACTCTTTTTTATCGCCTATATTGAGGTAATGTGTCATCAGATTCTAGCAGAATATTTTATGGGCTCGGAAACATGTTTTCATTATTTTATTTTGATGATGGGATTATTGCCTTTTTTGGTTTTTGAAAAAAAATTAATCGTAGCTACGATTGTTTCTGTTATTTCCAGTGTTATTTTTATAATTTTAGAATCTATAAGTTTTACTCCAAAATATATTGTTTCTTTAAACATTGTAAACACGCTTAAATACTTAAACATGTCTATTACAATAATCGTGATTGTCTTTATGGTCGGAATTTTTACGATAAGTGTGTACAAAATCGAAGATAATCTTGAAGCAAAAAATAAGGGATTGGAAAAAGAAATCAGAATGGCATCTGTCATTCAGCAAAACTTTTTCAAACAGGATGTTTCCCAAATCAACAATTTTGATTTAGCATTTTACAGTAAGCCGATGGCTGGTGTTTCTGGCGATTTATATGATTTTTTTAGAACTGGCAGCAATTTGGAGGGGCTTGGAATATTTGATGTTTCAGGGCATGGGATTTCGTCTGGACTTGTCACTATGCTTGTAAAAAATATTATTCATCAGGAATTTTACACAAAAGAAAAGATGGATTTATGGGAAATCTTGAATAATATAAACGGACGTGTAATTCAAGAAAAAGGTGATATTGAAAATTATTTGACCGGAATTCTTATCAAAACAAATAAAGAAAACATAGAAGTTGCAATTGCCGGACATCCAAGACCAATATTTTATCATCATAAAACAGGAATTTGTGAATTCTTACAGATGAAAAAAGAGTCTGTGGGTGCTATCGGAATACCAGGTTTTCCAGTTTACTACACATCGCAAGTTTATAATTTTGAAGAAGGGGATGAGCTTTTTATTTATTCAGATGGACTTGTTGACACAGTGAATGAACGAAAAGAAGATTTTGGAAAAGATAGACTTTTAAATTTGATTTACAGAGTTTGCGATATGCCTGCAAAAATGCAGATGGTAGAGGTTGAAAAGCAAATTGCAATGTTCCAGGGACGTGCTCCACAAAAAGATGATTTAACTTTTATAATACTTAAAAAATAATTTTGTTTACGCAGAGCTGACAGGTCAATAACAGGATTTTTATGATTTCTATAGTTTTGTCTATTTTTGGAATTTTATGTATTTTTTATGATTTTGCATTGATTGTTTCCAGTCCAGGAACTTTTTTGGATAATTTGACATCTTTTTCTCACATCTGGACATTGATTGGCGGCTATCATATTTTTTTGGGGATTTACAGAAAAAAAACTGGACATTCATTTTGGAAAATCTGGAAAAAATGGGTTCAGGTTGCTGTGTCTGTTCTGATGACAATTGCGGTTGTTTTTTCTATTGTCAGTCTGATTTTTATTTTGAATCCTAAAACGATAAAAAATGATGAATCCTGTGATTATTTGATTTTGCTGGGTGGCGGAATTGATAAGAACGGCAATCTGCCTAAACCTGTTCTAAATAGAGTGGATATTGCGGCTTCTTATTTACAAAATCACAGAGAAACTATTTGTGTTGTTACTGGTGGAACTTTAAAATGGTTACCTGTTGCAGAAGCTCCTCATATAAAAAAAGAACTAGTTCAACGTGGCATTTCTCCTGAACGCATTTTGGTGGAAGACAAAGCTCTTGATACAATTCAGAATTTTCAGTTCAGTTGTGAATTGCTTTCTGAGTTTACCGGTAAAACAAAACGAGAAATTCTTGACTCCAAAATCATTGTTGTGACTAATTATTTTCACCTGCGGAGAGCACAGCGTCTTGCAAAGCGAATGGGATTTTCGGATATTTATGGTCTAGGCACTGAATGTTCTTCTTTCAGGGTTGTGCATAATTATTTAAGGGAAATTCTTGCCTACTTAAAACTGGATTTGCGCATTTTACTGACTGGAAAACCTGAAAAAATTGTCGGGTAGAAGAAAAGCCCTGTTCGTGCTGAAAATTTGCACATCACCGTGCGTCCTGTTTGCACGAGCTGGGATGTGTGACAAATTTGACAAAAATGTCAAAATATGATAAATATTATTTTGAACAGTTACCCTTGAGGAATTGATTCGAAAAATTTTTAAGCTCTTCTTTGAAAGACTTGATCCGGAGGACAGGTACTATGCTTGTAGAAAATTATGATTTTAACAATTGATGTTGGAAACACTTCAACAACTTGCGGCCTTTTTGATGATGACAAATTGATTTTGCAATTCAGAAAGGAAACAAACATTCATTCAAGTTCAGATGAAATCGGAATATTTTTTAGGACTGTGATAACTGAAAATGGTTTAGACTGGAGGAATATTTCCAGAGTGGGCATTTGCAGTGTCGTTCCTACGGTGAATTATTCGCTTGCCAGTGCGTGTTCAAAATATTTAAATTGTGAACCACTTTTTGTGCAAGCTGGAATAAAAACTGGACTAAAATTGAAATATCCTAATCCAAAGGAAATTGGTGCCGATTTGATTTCTGCTGCAATGGGTGGAGTAAGCTTACATCCAAATACTGATATGGTGATTGTGGACTTGGGAACTGCAACTACTTTGGAGCTCGTTTCCAGCAATAATGAGTTTTTGGGTGGTTCAATTCTTCCTGGTTTTAAAATTTCTGTGGACGCACTTGCTACTGGCACTGCAAAACTTCCAGCCGTGGAGATTGCGAAGCCTGAAAAAATTTTGGGTTCTAGTACGACAGAAGCCATTCAGGTGGGACTCTATTACGGTCATGCTGGTGCGATTAAAGAAATTTCTTACATCTATCAGAAAAAAGTTTTTGGCGGTAAAAAACCGTTTATTCTTGGAACTGGCGGATTTGCAAAAGTTTTCAGTGAATATGGTTTGTTCGACCAGATTGTGCCAGAACTTGTTTTGCTTGGTGTTAAGCGAGCCATCGAGCTGAATTAAAAAAAATTGCTTGCAAAATCTTTAGGTTTCAATTTTGAGTTTTCATTTTTTTATTTTTTGGGTGGCTTTTTGCTACGCAAAAAACAGGCTTTTCAGGGTTACGCTATCGCTCCATTCCTTCGCTACGCTTCGGAACTGGCTACGCCAGCCCTTACAATCCTTGCCACGGTTTTAAATTGAAAACCCAAATGGTTGACCTAGTATTAATTGAGGTTATTTTATGAATTTATTAGAAAATCAGACAACTCTTGCTTTAAACAGAAATAAAAAAATTGCTTTGGTTGGTGCGTTCAGCGCTTTGATTATCGTTTTAACAGTTACAAGACTTGGTTTTATTGCTTTCAGTCCGACAATTTCTATCACAATTCTTCAGATTCCTGTAATTTTGTGTGCAATGATGACTGGTGTCTCAGGTGCAATTTTTTCTGGTTTTGTAATGGGTCTTATGTCTTTGATAATGGCATCAATGAGTCCTACAGGCATTTTGGATCCTCTTTTTGTTAATCCTTTATGTTCAGTGTTGCCAAGAATGCTTTTGGGCGTAGTTGCCTGGATTTTGTGGACACTTTTGAATTTTATTCCAAAAATGCCAAAATCTGTTGCTGCAGGAATCAGTGGTTTTATTTCAACTTGTGCGCATACATTTATGGTTTACGGTTGTATTTTTATTTTTGATGGAACAGGAATTCGTTCTGCTTTGGAAAAAATCGGGATGGCAGGAACAGGTTACATCGGTGTGATTCTCGTTGGACTTCCAAGTGAAATTTTGGAAGCTGTAGCTTCTCTTGTTGTGTGTGCCCTTGTATATGCTGCTTTATTCTTTGCAGGAAAAAAGAAATCTAAGTTGTCGCAACAGTAGTTTTTATAGTATAATGCTCCTATGAAGATTGTTATTGTAGGGGCAGGTTTTACTGGTGTGCAGCTTGCCAAACTTTTGATTAATGAAAGAAATCAAGTTGCCATCATAGATAATGATGAAGATATTATCCGTCATGCTTCAAATCAGCTGGATTGTACAGTTATGTGTGCTGATGGAAATAATCTGGACACTCTGGAAGAAGTTGGAATTGCAAAAGCAGATGCTTTAGTCTGTGTTACTTCTTCTGATGAAGTGAATATGATTACTTGTTCTCTAGTGGATGCAGTTTATCCAAATGTACTTAAGATTGCCCGAGTCAGAAATTATGCATATTATGTAAACACAACTTCTGCACAAAAAAAACATTCTGCTGATAAAGTTGCAAATAAACGTCCTCTTTATGGCATTGATTATATGATTCATCCCGATGTTGAAGCAGCAGATGCAATTGTGCAGGCGGTAGAAAACGGTGCCATTGGAAACGTCCTTTCTTTTACAAATTCTGATTTGGTTATTACTCGTTTTACAATAGAAGAACGTTCTGCTTTTGATAAAATTTCAATAAAATCCTTACGCACAAAAACCGAAGTAAACTTTTTGATTTCTTATGTTGAAAAAAACGGTATCACTTCTTTGCCTTCTGGTGAAACAGTTTTGGAAGCTGGTAATACAATCGGTGTTCTTTTGGATAAAAAAGATATTTCTAAACTTTCAAATCTTTGTGGTTCTAGAAAAAAAGAGATAAAAAAAATTGTTTTGATTGGTGCGGGGCGAATTGGCACTATTATTGCAGAAAAACTGATAAAACCTCAGAAATCAGCTTTCGGAAATCTTTTTAATTTTAAATTCACTTCAAAGATTTCAACTTTTTCATCTCGTCATTCTCAGGATTTTGTGATTATTGATACTGATGATGAACTGACAAAGGCTGCTTCTGAAAGATTTCCTGATGCACGTGTAATTCGGGCTGATGCTTCTGATGAATCTGTTTTGCGGGAAGAAGGCATTACTTCGTTTGATTTGGCAATCTGTGCAACTCATAATCACGAAATGAATATGGTGCTGGCGGCTTATCTTGAATCTTTAGGTGTAATGCAGTCAATCAGTCTTGTTTCTAGTGCTGCATTTGGTGAGATTGCAAAAAAACTTGGAATTGATGTACCAGTTCCTCTGAGAGATGCGGTTGTAGATTCTATCATGAGTCATTTACGTGGAAAATCTGTAAAAGAAATTCATACAGTTACGACTGGGGAACTTGAAGTTGTTGAATGCGAAATCAATCCTTCATCAAAAATTCTTGGAAAAACTCTCAAAGAAATTGCTGACCCTGGAAATTTCCTTGTTTTGATGAATAAAAATCGGAACACTGAAGTTTATTCAATCGCAAATGGAAATACACAGATTTCATCAGGCGACCACGTTGTTTTAATCACAAAATCAGAGAACAGTAAAAAAGTTTTAAATTATTTTTCAGGAAGTTTGGAATAATGTTTTTTATCACACTTTTGAAAATTACTTCCATTCTCGCGGCAATTGTCGGTGGTACTTTTGCAATTCCAGTTATTGTCGCCATTTATTGCGGAGAAACTGACTTTTTACCATCTTTTCTCATTCCCATGATAATCAGTTTTGTGCTGTTTGCGCTTATCAATATTCCTACTAGAAAAATCAAATATCAGATGAAATTGCGTCAGACCTTTTTGATTGTCGCACTTTCGTGGATAGTAGCAAGTTTAATGGCCGCCATTCCAATGTATTTTTCCGGATATTTTGGTTCCTTTGTAAATGCTTTTTTTGAAAGTGTCAGCGGTTTTACAACTACAGGAGCTACAATTCTTGGTGATATTGATTCTATTCCTCGCTGCATAAATATGCTGCGCTGTCTTACACATTGGCTTGGTGGAATGGGAATTGTAACTTTGACAGTTGCTCTTTTGCCTTTGCTTGGAGTTGGAGGTTTTCAGCTGATAAAAGCAGAAACAACTGGACCTGAAAAAGGAAAAGTAACTGCAAGAATCACTACAACTGCAAAAGTTTTGTGGCTTATTTATGCGGCATTCACTTTGATAGAAACAATTCTGCTGAAAATTGCCGGCATGGATTTTATAGATGCTCTTTCCCATTCATTTGCAACACTTGGAACAGGAGGATTTTCCACAAAAACCGCTTCTGTCGGAAATTATAATTCTGC
Organism: uncultured Treponema sp.; assembly: GCA_945868875.1. GTDB lineage: Bacteria > Spirochaetota > Spirochaetia > Treponematales > Treponemataceae > Treponema_D. The sequence goes on along the minus strand of CAMBMW010000031.1, from coordinate 6,081 downwards.
AGCGATTGATATAATTATTACTGTATTTATGTTTTTAGCTGGAATAAACTTCAGTTTGTATTACTATTTGATTCAGCGGAATTTTCGGGAAGTTCGTGATAATTCTGAACTCAAGGCGTACATCGGTATTGTTGTTTTTTTCATAGTGATGGTGACTATTTCACTTTTAAAAACTTATGGTTCTTTTGGAAAATCTTTGCGATTTGCATCATTTCAAGTAATATCGATTATGTCTACAACCGGATTTGCCACTGCAGATTTTATAACCTGGCCAACATCAGCACAATTTTGGCTTTTTCTGTTGTATTTTATCGGAGGATGTTCAGGTTCCACTGCAGGAAGTATAAAAGTAATCCGCTGGGTCATTTTGACAAAACAGGTAAATAACGAAACAAAACGAATGCTTCATCCTCACGGGGTTTTTTCAATCAGGTTGAACAATAAAGTTGGAAGAAAGGATATAATTTTCAATGTAGCAGCTTTTATCACTTTGTATTTAGTTCTCGTTGCTGTTACTACATTTGTGGGATGTCTTGGAAATCTTGATTTATTTTCATCATTTACTGGTGCATTATCAATGGTCGGAAATGTTGGTCCAGCTTTTGGAACTCTTGGTCCATCTGCAAATTATGGGTTTTTGCCATCATTTGTGAAGATTTGGTACAGTTTTGCAATGCTTGCGGGGCGTCTGGAATTGTACACAATGTTGATTTTTATATTCCCAGTTTATTGGAGAAAATAAAAAAAAATCATTAAATTTCTTTTACAAAACAACGAAAATATAGTAAAATATAAAAGATGACAGTAATGGAAGAACATTTAAAAATTGATAGAAAAAAAGTTTTAGATGCAATTAAACTCCGAATGCCTATAGAGGTTACATCATATACGCTTTCGCGTAATATGGAAATGTATTTCCGTAGTGTTGTTGAATTGTTTTTGGAAGCTTGTCATCAGGAGCATTTGCAGGAGTATATCAATTATTGTCTAGGTGAACTTTTAGCAAACTCAAAAAAAGCGAATATTAAACGAGTTTATTTTAAAGAAAAAAATCTTGATATTAACGACCCTGATGATTATGAAAAAGGAATGGAACACTTCAGGGAAGAAACCTGCGAAAAACTTGAGCATTATCTTGAACTGCAAAGAAAAGCTGGTCTATATGTAAAACTTTCCCTTCAGCTTACGAATCACAATGTCGTTATCGAAATCAAAAATAATTCAGTTTTAACAGTTTTTGAAAAAGAACGCATTCAAAAAAAACTGGACAGTGTTCAGCAATATAAAAATATGGATGAAGTTGTTGCCAATGTTATTGACCAGTCAGAAGGAGCTGGACTTGGCATTATTATCATCAATCTTATGCTTCAGAAAATTGGGCTTAAACGTGATTGTTTTAAGATTTTTTCAACTGATGAAGAAACTATCACGCAGATTATTTTACCTTGTGATGAAAAAATTTTTGCTGGCGTAGAAATTGTGTCTTATGAATTTGTCACCATGCAGTCAAAAATTCCTGTTTTTGAATCGAGATTTGATGTAGCATGTTCTATTGTAAATCAAAAAGACAGTTCATTTATTGACCGCCAGAAACTCCTTGATTTTATCCGTGATGATACAACACTTACGTTGTTAACTTTGAAATATGCTCTGGAAAAAGATTCAAAATGTTTCAGCATTCCAAAAGCTCTGGAGCTTCTTTCTGATACTGAGCTGAAATTCATCTTTTCAGACAGTAATCCTTCTGTGAATAAAATTCAGCCAACTGACAGACTTGTTCATTTACTTAAAGATGCAAAACGTACTGCAGTTTACGCATATAATCTTTATAAGAATTTTCCAAATGTTTCTAAAAACCATGATGAAGAATATTATTATACCCTGGGACTTTTAGATAAAATGGGACTTATCTTCCTGTTGACTGCATCTGATGAACAGAAACAGTATGTCAAAGATTTGTGCAGTCAGTACGAAAATATTGGTGATGAAATCATGGAGTTTTTTGAAATTGGAAATGCAGGAAACTTCATATCGCTTGTTTATGCGAAACATTTTAAAATGCCGCCAAGCACTTATGATATTTTTGCTAAATGGAATTTTTTGGAAACTTATGTTGATAAATATGATAATCCAAATCGTTCTGATTACGAACTTCTTTATCTTGCTGAAATGCTTGGTTTCTATCAGGATGATGTGGCAGAATATTATCAGATAAATAAGCAGATCTTAAAAGATTTTAATATTTCTTCGGAAAGTCAGTTAAAATATATCATAGAGCAAATGAATGTTGCCTAAAGATTAAGATTACTTTTATTGTTTCTCAGAAAAAGCATTTTTGAATAATTTAGATTTAAAATCAGGGGGACTCAGTTTATTTTTGCAGAGATTCTACCCACTTTTGCATCAGAATCCCGAATGCAACACCTACATTGAGTGATGCTTTTAGCCCTTTCATAGGGATTGTAACACGCCCATAATCAGCACGTTTTAACGCTTCTGGACTTACACCAAGCTCTTCCGACCCGATAATGCAGATTCCTTTTTTTGGAAAAACAAAGTCATTTATATCAGTTCCGCCAGTTTCTAAAGCAAAAACAGGTAAATCTTTTGGTAATTGTGATAAATCGCAGCGATTCCAACCCATTGTTTCGATGCAACCCATTGCTGAACGGATGGCACGTGGCTGAGTCGGATCAATGCAGCGCGGTGAAATAAATACTTTATCAGCTCCCATGGCTTCTGCTGTTCTGAAAATTGAACCAATGTTAAAGGGAGAACGAATGTCTTCTGCATAAACGCAAACGTCAGGAAAAAAATCACGTTTTCTTACAATTCCGTTTTCATCTATTGCAGGAGTGTGAGGTGCAATAACTAAATCCCATTCCGCAGGAAAAGTTCCGATTATCGCCAAAAGAGCATTTCTTGCAATATTACAGATTCTCAATTCATCAAGGTTGTCCTGAGCAATAAGTTTTTCAAGTTCTTTTCGAGTTGCATCATCAAGTTTTTCATCTTTTAACAGAACTTTTGTAATCTGCGCGATGTATTGTGCTCTGGTCATGGAAGTAAAAGAATATTCTGTCCCTTTTTCTGCAATTCCACGAATGTCGCGTTCAAGAGCTCCAAAAGTCAAAGCAAGTTTGCGTCTTTTTTGTCCGCCTTCAAGTTGAAAAAGTTTTGCTGGTTCTATCATATCAGTATGCCATTTTTACAAAATCAAATAATTCATCGGTAGACATGCTTCGTGGAAGATTGTTAATCAGGTTTGTTTGACCAACATCTTCTACAGCAAGAGAAAGCTGCTCGATAGTTAAACCTAAATCCTTCAGTCGGGTAGGCAAATTTGCAATTCCAAGTTTCCCGCGGATATACTCAGTCAGAGAATTTGCAGCTTCTGCACCACTAGTTTCTTCGGGGCAGGTTCTGAGAATGTGGGCAAGTTTTTCAAGTTTTGCCACTTTAAATTTGCAGGCATCTTCGAGTGCAAAAGGAAGAAGAATGGAAGCTACCAATGATTTGCTTTTATGATATCGAGAATAAATGCTCAATGAAAGAAGGGTATCTAGACCTAATGCTGAGGCGGAAACTGCCATGGAAATCAGAATTCCACCTTGAGCCAGCAAAACTTCCTCTGGACTTGTGATTTCCAAAGATGGAGACCCATCTAGAGCATAGGAAATGAGTTCAAGACCTTTTTCCACAAACATATCACTGAAAAAATTTGCTTTTTGTGAAATGTAAGCTTCAATCGCCATTCCAATAACTTCAATTGAGAAAAGTGCTTTTTGATTATCAGTGAGTGTTAGCATGAGGTTTGGGTCAATCAAAACAAGTTTGCATACAGCGTTTTGAACCTGCATGAATTTAAGTTGATTACATCTTGCATCTGTGACAGGAACTTCCTGTTTCAAAGTTAAAGGCGCTCTGTAAGTTGTAGGAATGCAGATTAAAGGTAATGGATTTGTGGATGGAACAGCTCCATCAACAAAAGTGTACAAATCGTGAACTTCATTGTAAAGGGCTGCAACAATTTTTCCAACGTGCAAAGCTTTTGCTCCACCAATTGCAATAATTCCGTGAATATGACCTTCCTTTGCCAGTGAAAGAGCTCTTGCAATAGTTTTGGTAGAAGTTCCTTCAGTTAATTCAGAAAAAATAATACATTCGATTTTTCTGTCGCTCAAAGCCTGAATGATTTTTTCGGAAACTTTAGCCTCATTTAAGAATGGGTCCACAATTGCCATAAAACGCGAACCCCACTCACGAACCTGTTGACCAAGTCTGCTTACAGTATAAGGGCCAAGAATAATATTAGGATTTATTCTAAAAATAAAATCAGACATAAACTGCTTAACTCCATAAATATAAAAAATGCAAAAAAAAAGGCTGTCCAAAAACTTTGTTATAAAAACCTGTCGAAATTAAAAATTCGGCAGATTTTATTATATAACAAAATTTTTCGACAGCCTTAAAATTGTCCAAAAATGTCAAAACTACTTTATTAAAGTCCTAAAGCAGACAAAAAATTGTCGGCAGCAGAGGTAAAGACAGCGTTATTCAAGTAGTTAGGGTCTTTGAGTTTTTCTTTGACTTCTGCAACTCGGTCAGCGCGAATGTCAGGAGTTTCTTTCGCTACTTTGTCCATATAGTAAAGCTCTGCCATTTCTTTAGCTTCTGCAGAAACACTAATGGAATCAGTACTTGCAGATACTTTTGAAGTATTTTCTGCTTTTCGAAGATTCTGAACATTGTTTACCTGAGAAACGTTATTAATACTATTAATCATCATAACATCCTACCCCTCTATATATTAATTATCGGCAGATTCATCAAAATGTTTAACATTTTTTACACCAGAAATGAAAACTGCAAACTCACCTTTTATAGATTGTCTTGAACTATAATCCTCAAAAACCTGCAGAGCCGTTCCACTTGAAATCTCTTCATGCAGTTTTGTAAGTTCCCGTCCTACAACAATCCGCCTTGTACTTTCAATATCGGCAATGTCTGCCAAAAGTTTAACAATTCTAAAAGGACTTTCGTAAATTACAACAGCATTTCCAGTTTCCAAAAGTTCTTTTAGACGAGTGCGCCTTTTACCACTTTTTGGTGACAAAAAACCTTCAAAAATCAAAGTTTTTCCGCCAGTTCCAGCCACACTTACAAGAGTAGTAAACGCTGCAGGACCTGGAATAGGCACAACATTGAAACCTGCTTCCCTAACCAAATCAACAAGTACAGCACCTGGATCACTTACACCTGGAGTACCAGCATCACTAGCGTATGCAACATTGTGACCTTGTTTTAACAACTCAATTATTTTTTCACCAGCAATTCTTTCATTTTGAGCACGACAGGAAATCAGCGGCTTTTTGATTTCAAAATGGTTTAAAAGCTGCAAAGTATGACGAGTATCTTCAGCGGCAATGAAATCAACACTTTTCAAAGTTTCAACAGCCCTGAAAGTGATATCGCCTAAATTTCCAATCGGAGTTCCCACAACAAATAATTCAGCCACAATACTATTATAATTGGATTTTCCAGAATAAACAAGATATAAACTTAAAAAAGGGATAAGTAAAATTGAAGAAATAAAATATTTATTTTGTAAAATCGAGGTCTGTCCCCTTTTTTTTCTTTTTTTAGCAAAATTTAGTTAGTCAGTCGCCTTTCACAGCTCGCTACCGCTCGGTCCTTCGGACTCGCCTTCGTCGCCTGTTCAAGCCTCGGTGCGCTGCATAGTTTAAAACCCTGCAAATCAGACAGTCAACTGGCGAATTAATCTAAAATCAAATAAAAGCAGGAGCAAATCTTGTTTTAAACAAAACTTTTTTTGAGTTTTGGCAGAAGCGGAGTTTTTAGTTCACACAAGGATTAAAAACCCGCCAAAACTCTAGGCACGCACAAACAAAAATGTTCACTGGTGTAAGAATTTTTAGTGCGTGCAGGGACAGACCTTGATTTAAACAAAACTATCCCTGAGTTTTTTAGCGGAGCGTTAAAAAAAACTCGCAGCACGCACAAATAAAAATGTTCACTGGTGTAAGAATTTTTAGTGCGTGCAGGGACAGACCTTGATTT
>CAMBMW010000030.1 GCA_945868875.1 uncultured Treponema sp. | reverse complement strand
GTGAATCACGACCGGGAGCCAGATATTACAACTAATCATTTTATAATGCGTTTGCACTAGGGGGTACTACCCCCTCAATAAAAATTCAAAACCAGACATTTGTCCTGTGAATAAAATTATAAAAAGGATAATGTTTCCCGTTTATGTTGCTGTGATTTTTGCACTGATTTCATGTTCGGGAAACAAAAATCAAAAGGAAAGAAAAATGGAAACTCAAAAAAAAGCAGAATATTCTGGCGAAGTTGGAAAAAATCCTATTGTAACTTCTATCTACACAGCGGACCCGGCTCCAATGGTTTTTGGCGATACTTTGTATCTTTATACGACACATGATGAAGATAAACTTGTAGATAATTTTTACACAATGTTCGATTGGCGTTGTTTTTCTACAAAAGATATGGTTCATTGGACTGATCATGGAACTGTGTTTTCACTACAAGACATTTCCTGGGCAGAAGACAGAGCTTGGGCTCCTCAAGCAATTGCGAGAAACGGAAAATTTTATCTTTATTGTCCAGTTCACAAAAAAAATGGAGGAATGGCTATTGCAGTAGGAGTTTCAGATTCTCCAACAGGTCCTTTTAGAGATTTGACACATCCTTTGATTGATGAAGGAGACTGGAATGATATTGATCCAACTGTTTTTATTGATGAGGATAATCAGGCATATCTTTACTTTGGAAATCCACAATTGCGCTATGTTAAACTCAACGAGGATATGATTTCCTATGATAAAACTGTGGGCATTCAGAACATCCCGATGACTGTAGAATCTTTCGGAAAAGGAAGTCATTTTACCGGAACTTCTTATGGAGAAGGACCATGGTTTTATAAACGAAATGGAATTTATTATATGGTTTATGCAGCATTTGCAGAAGGGGAAAAAAGGAATGAACATCTGGCTTATTCCACTTCAAAATCGCCAACTGGTCCGTGGATTTATGGAGGAGTTTTAATGGAAGAAGGCAAATGTTTTACAAATCATCCTGGAATTGCAGATTTTAAAGGACATTCATATCTGTTTTATCATACAGACCAGCTTCCTGGCGGAAGTTTATTTCATCGTTCTGTTTGTGTTGCAGAATTTTCGTACAAAGAAGACGGTTCAATTGATACTGTTTCAATGTGTGATGAAATAAAAGGATTAAAGTGAAAAACAATACATATTTAATTTCTTTGTTTATCTTTTTTGTTTATTGACTAAAATCAAAAAATACTGTAAATTTATTTATATGAAAACACTAAACCTACTACTATTATCATTATTCTCTAATTTTCGTGACTGAAGGGTAGTGTTAGTTTAGTTTTATAAATTAATGAAATTACAAGACCTGTTGCAGTTGCGGCGGGTCTTTTTTTTGTCTGGAGGAATTAACATGAAAGTAAATGGAAAGTACAAACCTTTTGAAAGTGTTCCAAAGTTTAACAGAACTTGGCCTGAAAAAACTATCACTAAGGCTCCGATTTGGTGTTCGGTAGATTTGAGAGACGGAAATCAGGCGCTGGTAAATCCAATGGGAGTGGAACAGAAACTTGAATTTTTTGATTTGCTTGTAAAACTTGGTTTTAAAGAAATTGAAGTTGGTTTTCCATCAGCTTCTGATACTGAGTTTAATTTTATGCGTCGTTTAATCGAAGAAAATCACGTTCCTGAGGATGTAAAACTTCAGGTTTTGTGTCAGGCTCGTGAGCATCTTATCAAAAGGACTTTTGAATCTCTTAAAGGTTGCAAAAAAGCTATTTTTCATTTGTATAATTCAACTTCTCCTGCTCAAAGAAATTATACTTTTGGAAAATCAAAAGAAGAAATCAAACAGATTGCTATTGACGGAATTCGTTGTGTAAAATCTTGTCTTAGTATGAGTGAAGGAACTGAAATTCAGCTTGAATATTCGCCTGAAAGTTTTTCTACTACTGAAATTGATTATGCTTTGGAAGTGTGCGAGGCTGTTGTAAAAGAATGGGGCGATGCAGCAGATGAAAATCATAAAGTGATTTTGAATTTGCCTACAACTGTTGAATGTGCTTTACCAAATCAGTTTGCAGACCAGATTGAATATTTTTGTCAGCATATTTCAAATCGCGAAAATCTGATTATTTCTTTGCATAATCACAATGACCGTGGTGAAGGCGTTGCTCAGTGTGAACTTGGTTTACTCGCTGGTGCTGACCGTGTTGAAGGTTGTCTTTTTGGAAATGGTGAACGTACTGGAAATCTTGATATTGTAAATGTTGGTTTGAATATGTTTACTCAGGGCATTGACCCGGAACTTGATTTTTCAAATGTTCCAAAAATTGCTGAAGAATATCAAAAACTGACAGGAATGCCAATTTATGAACGCATGCCTTATGTTGGTGAACTTGTTTTCACTGCATTTTCTGGTTCTCATCAGGATGCTATTCGTAAAGGAATGGCTGCGCGTGTTAATATGGAAGAAAATGCTGTTTGGGATGTTCCATATTTGACAATTGATCCGCATGATATTGGCCGTCAGTACGAAGGAATTATCAGAATCAACAGTCAGAGTGGAAAAGGTGGTGCTGCTTATATTCTCGAAAAAGATTATGGAATTATTGCTCCAAAAGCTATGCATCCGTTTATCGGAAACGTTATAAAATCAAAAGCAGATTCTTTGCAGCGTGAAATTTCAAATCAGGAAGTTTATGAAGCGTTTGAAAAGGCTTGGCTTTCGACAGTTTCTCCTTTGAATGTAAAAGATTTGACAGAACGTCATATTGAAGGTGAACGTGGTTCTGGAGAAACAGAACAGGTAGCTTGTATGGCAACAGTCACTTGGGAAGGCAAAACTTATGCAATCACTGGAAATGGAAATGGTCCGCTTGATGCATTTGTAAACGCTATAAAACAAACTCCTGCTCCAAAATTCAATATTGTTTCTTTCCATGAACATTCAATTGGTCAAGGTTCAGATACAAAGGCTATGGCTTATGTTCATATTACAAAAGAAAACGGTGATGATGCTTGGGGCGTTGGCGTAAGTTCGAACGTTGGCCGTGCCGGAGTTGCCGCTGTGGTTAGTGCTATAAATTTTAAGAATTAGAGATAGTTTTTTGCAAAAAGGCATAAAATATCAGCAGATTTATAAAGAACTAATGAAGTTTAAAATCAGTTTGATGTTGTGCCTTTTTGTATGACTTTTTTTGCTTTTATAAGATGAAAGTCATTTTATTAATTAAAAATGGATAAAAAAAATTGATAATACTTCGATTTGGGATTATAATGAAATAATAAAAAAAAGTTATTGGAAAAATCGAAATTTCACAAGTAAAAAAAAGCATCACCAGTTTTCCCCCTGACTCCAATAACGTTTTGGAGAGGATTATGAAACCAAAAGTCATAAGATTGTTTTTAAAAGACAATTTTGTAATGTTTACATGCGTCATTGCATTAATCGAAAGCCTTTTATATTGTTTTAAAGGGATACAAAAAGAATTTGATGTGGGGACGATTATTTACATCATCGTGAATACCCTCTATATTCCATTTTGCCTTATCTTTAGAAAAAAGTGCTTTGCATATTTTTATCTTGTTTACGCAGACATTCTTGTTTTTGTTATTGCTTTTGAAAGAACTTTGCTTTTTAATAATTTTACTGCACTTTTTATAATCTGTCTGGTAATCATGATTCAGCCGAAAATGACTATACCATCTATCATAATCTATTTTATCAGTGTTATTTGTGCCTTTTTGATTAATGAAGAACCTTTGTATTTGTTTTTTATTCATTTTTTTCGCTCCATTTGGTTTCTTGGAATTGTGATTTATGTACTTGATAATAAGTTTGAACGTAAAAAACTTATTTTATATGACGATGAAATTGAAATACTATCACAGCTCTGTGACGGTAAAACTTATCAGAAAGAAGTAAAAGGATTTAGTGAGAATACTGTTTACAGAAAAATGAAAGCTGCACGAGAAAGAAACGGAAATATTTCAAAAGATCAGCTTATCGAATTGTACAAGATAGAATTTCAGAATAAAGAAAAGTCTGCTTCAACCCTTTCGCCAGACATTACAGCAAAATCTAATTCAGTGGAAAAATCTTGAGGAGTAGCGATTTGAGAAAATGCAGGATTGTTAAGTCTGCTGCTTGTGATTCCCGATTGAATTAAAAGCCAGTCTAGTTGTTTAGAAGGAGAGAACTGTTTTTGAGTTGAAATTTTGCTCCCCAGAGTAACAGAAATAGTTTTTCCTTTTACACTTATGATTGGGACGCAATGTTTTGAGTTAGTAGAAAAATTTGTAGAATTATCTTCCAGAAGATTATGCGAAGCATTTACATGAAGCTGGAGCATAGGATGTTCACAACACATCGTTTTAGAACAAGAGTTTTTTACTATTGCAATAATTTTTCCACAATGTTGACAATAAAATAGTTTTAGATTCATAAAAGCCTCCGTGTTTTGTTAATTACCCTTTATTCAATAAAGTAATATAGAATTCAGGTTATGCTTTTATGATATACTATAAACATTGATATCGAAAGAAAAAACACCCGTAAATAATCACCAATTCCCGCAAACAATCATCACAGAATCACCAGAGTGAAATAAAATGCGGAAATAATAAAAAAAAGTGTTGTTTTTAACTAATCTTCAAATTCTTGCAGTTTGGAATGTGGAATTTTTGAAATTCCAATCTTTGCCAGTTTTTTATATGCAGGGGGAAAACCATTAGGATTTTCATTATACAATGTTATAAGTTGCGAAAATTCTGCATAAGCTAATGAATATTTTTTTTGTTTGAGATAAACATTTCCTAATTCATATTTTACCTCAACAAGAATATTTGGATTATCAGAATATCTTTCAAGTGCAGTTTGATAACAGTATTCTGCAGATGTATAGTTTCCTGATGATAAATAATTTTGACCCATTTGAATTATTTGAGCAGCAGTTTTATCCTGAGGAATCTGTTCTATTGTTTTGCAGGAAAAAAGAGAAATAATCAAAAAAGAAATCAGAAATAAAGTTTTTTTCATAATATTTTATCCAACTCCAAAATACGTTATAAATCTATTAACATTATATAAAAAATCTTGTATTATTAAAAGTGTGAAAAATAAAATCTTCTTACTTTTTACTATATTTTTTTTTATTAGTTGTTCTACTACTACAAATATAGAACAGAATTCAACTCCCCTTACAATAGAAAATAAAACTCCAAAAGAAAAGTTACAGTTCGAAGACTGGAAATATAAAGGATTTGGGAATAAAATTCCGCAATGGAGTATTTATGCTTATAATAATGATATAGAATCACTAACGACATATATTGATAATCTTACAGATGCAAAAGAAATAAAAATATTCAAAGCGTTTGGAATAAATCACGATCAGGCTGAGATGATAGTTAAATCTAATATTGAAAACTCCCAAGTTTTGGAAAATCAGTTTAATTATTACGATAGTTTCTGGTTCAAACTCAGTGATGAAGAATTATCAGCAACTCAAGATGAAAATCTTATAAATAAAAGAATGAATTACGTTTCCTTATATCTTTATTGGAGGTAAAAATGAAGGTTTTAGTTATTGGTGGCGCAGGTTACATTGGAAGTCATGTTGTCAAAGAATTGATGAAAGCAGGACATGAAGTTACAGTTTTTGATAATCTTTCCAGTGGATTAAGGGAAAATCTTTTTGAAAAAAACGGGTTTATTTATGGTAACATTTTGATTTCTCAGGACCTGGATGCAGCTTTTTCTCAGGGTTTTGATGCTTTTGTTCATCTTGCAGCGTTTAAAGCAGCTGGCGAATCTATGGTGAAACCTGAAAAATATAGTGTGAATAACATTACAGGAACTTTGAACATTATGAATGCGGCTGTAAAATATAACTGCATGAAAATGATTTTCAGTTCATCAGCTGCAACTTTTGGCGAACCACAATATCTTCCGATTGATGAAAATCATCCTCAGAATCCAATCAATTATTACGGTTTTACAAAGCTTGAAATTGAACGTTTTATGACATGGTATGATAAGCTCAAAGGTTTGAAATTTGCAGCACTTCGTTATTTTAATGCTGCTGGTTATGACCCTGAAGGTGAAATCCACGGTCTTGAACAAAAACCAGAAAACCTTTTGCCCCGTGTTATGGAAGCAGCTCTTGGTGAACGTGAATTGAAGATTTTTGGAACTGATTATGAAACTCGTGATGGAACTTGCATCAGAGATTACGTTCATGTTACTGATTTGGCTCGCGCTCACGTAATGGCTTTAGATTATATCGAAAAAAACAACAAAAGTCTTATGTTAAATCTTGGTACAGAAAAAGGTACAACTGTAAAAGAAATAATTGAAGCAGCTCGCAAAATTACTGGAAAACCAATTCCTGCAGCAGAAGAATCTCGCCGTCCTGGTGACCCAGCAGAGTTATATGCAACAAGTAAACTTGCAAAAGAACTTTTAAACTGGGAACCAAAGTTTTCTGATGTTGAAACTCTGGTAAAAACTACTTGGGATGCTTACACAAGGAAATAAACTTTCTGATTTTTACTTGATTTTGATGGCAGGATAATTATGTCTACTAACGATAAACAAATGATAATGGGAAATCAGGCGATTGCGCTTGGTGCATTAAAAGCTGGAGTAAATCTTTGCGCAGGTTATCCTGGCACACCTTCCAGCGAGATTATAGAATTCATTTCAAAATACAAAGAAAAAACTGGCACTTATGTAGAATGGTCTGTAAACGAAAAGGCTGCTGTTGAAGTTGCAGCAGGAGCCAGTTACGCAGGAAGCAGAACTCTTGTCACAATGAAACAAGTCGGGCTTAATGTTGCAAGTGACCCAGTTATGTGTCTTTCCTACGTAGGGGTAAAAGGCGGCATGGTGATTGTGAGTGCTGATGATCCAGGACCAATTTCCAGTCAAACAGAACAGGATACCAGAACTTTTGCGCAGTTTTCTAAAATACCGTGTTTAGATCCAAGTTCACCACAGGAAGCATTTGAAATGGTTCAAAAAGCTTTTGAACTTTCTGAAAAATATTCCACACCAGTACTTTTACGCCCAACTACTCGTGTTGACCATGCCTATCAAAGTCTGGAAATGCCTGAACTTTTGCAAAGCCGTTCAAAAGGTGAATTCGAAAAAAATCCAAATCGCTGGGTAATTTTTCCACGTCTTTCATTTGCAAATCACAAAAAGATTTTTGAACGTAACGAAAAAGTCTTACCAAAGGAATTTTCACAGGAAGAATATAAATCGTTTAATAATATAGAAAAAATTGATTTAAGTTTTGTGGAAGAAAAATCTTCAACTGATAGAAAATCAATTTCATTTGCCGCTGGCGGTATTTCCTACGCCTATCTGAAAGAAGCCCTTACTATCATCAAAAATGAAAACCCACAGAATATTCAGATTCAAAGTGCAAAAATTTTGAAAATTGGAACACCTTATCCGTTTCCTGAGCCTTTAGCAAAAGAATTTTTGAATGAAACAGAACAGGTGATTGTTTTTGAAGAACTTGACCCTGTAATCGAAGAAAAATTGATTTTTATTTGTGGAAAAAATCAACTTAAAACAAAGATTCATGGAAAACTTGACGAAACTGTTCCTTGTGCTGGTGAACTTTCTGTGGAAATAATCAAAAATATAATTTTGCAGAAAACAGGAATTCCAAATCTTCAGGAAAATCAGAAAGAAAAAATAGATTTACCTGTGCGTCCTCCAGTTTTGTGTGCTGGCTGTCCTCATCGCGGTGCTTTTTATGCCGTAAAACAGGCTATGAAAGGCAAAAAAACAGTTTATTGCGGTGACATTGGCTGTTACACACTAGGAAATGCATCTCCTTTGGATATGACAGACACGTGTCTTTGCATGGGAGCAGACATTACGATGGCGCAGGGATTTTATCACAATGAGCCAGATCGTTTTTGTTTTAGTTTCATCGGCGATTCAACTTTTTTTGCAAGTGGAATTACCGGCGTTGTGAACGCAGTTTACAATCAAAGTCATCAGACAATCTGCATTCTTGACAATTCTACCACTGCCATGACAGGTCACCAGCCTCATCCTGGAACTGGTGTTACAATGATGGGTGAAATCGTAGAAAAAATCAGTATTCCAAAAATTCTTGAAGCTATAGGTGTGTCCCCGATTATTGAAGTGAATCCTTTTGATTTGGAAAAATCTATTGAGGCAGTGAAAAACGCAACACAAAGCGAAGGTGTCAGTGCTGTGATTTTCAAATCACCATGCATAAGTATTGCTTCAAAACTCGGCTATAAATTTTCCGGGGCAAAAAAAGTCGAAAATACGAAATGTCTTGCCTGCAAAAAATGTATTAATGAACTTGGATGTCCGGCTCTAGTTTTAAGCGAAGAAACTAATTCAAAAGGCAAAAATTTTGCAGCTATAGATTCATCTCTTTGTACCGGATGCGGACTTTGCACGACAATTTGCCCTGTGAATGCGATAGAATAACAAAACAGATGTTGGGTTTTAAATTTTTATTTTTTTTGTGGGTGGCTTTTTGCTTCGCCAGCCCTTACAATCCTTGCCACGGTTTAAAATCGAAAGATTAGAAATTGAACCTGATAAATTTTGATATAACAGATTTATTTGGAGTGTGAATAATGATAAAAAACATATTGATTTGTGGAGTTGGAGGGCAGGGAACTGTCCTTGCTGCAAAAGTTTTAGCTCAAGCTGCAATTCTTGACGGACAAAATGTTCTTTCTGCAGAAACAATAGGAATGGCTCAACGCGGTGGCTGTGTTACAAGTCATGTAAGAATTTGTGACAGGAATCAGGAAATTTTTTCACCTTTGATTTCACAAGGTCAAGCTGATATTTTAATTGCGTTTGATGCCTCTGAAGCTGTGCGCAATCTAAGTTTTCTAAAAAAAGATGGAACTGTTGTTGTTAACGAACAGATTGTTCAGCCGACAACGGCGAGTTTGACAGGTAAAGTTTTTAATAAAAACGATTATTTGAGTTTCTTGAAAAACCAAGTTAAAAATGTTATTTCTGTTGATGCAGCACAAGTTTGTAAAGAGTTAAAAAGTTCAAAAATCGTGAATATGATTCTTTTGGGCGCAGCAAGTAAAACTGGATTGGTTTCAAAAGAAGATTTAAAAAGTGCTTTGAAAGTTCTTGTAAAGCCTGAATTTTATGAATTAAATGTAAAAGCAATTGACTGGAATTGATTTTAGACATTTTTTAATCATTCAGAATCTTTTTGCAGAAAATCCAGTTTTGCAAGACGATTTTTATCAGGCTTGATGCATAAATTTTTTTCCTGAGTTGGAATAACAAGTCCTTTTGGTCCGTTTTTTGCTCGTCGCAGATATTTTACATGAGTGTAATACAAGTCGGTAGTTCCCGCATTTCTGGCTTTAGAATAATAAACAGCAAGATTTCCAGCATCCAAAAGAATTTCCAAAGGAACCGTTTTTCCTTTTTGAGCTTTTACAAAAACGTATCCGCCTGGAAAATCCCGTACATGCATCCACAAGTCTTCACCTCGAACATGATGGCGCAAAAGTTCATCATTTTCATTTGCATCCCGTCCAACGTAAATAGTCCATCCATTATCATAATATTCAAGACCGGGATGATTTTTTTTGATTTTTTGTTTTGGAGTTGAATCTTTGCGTAAAAGTTGCTCAATTTTTACAGGATTCTTTTCATTTTTGATTTCTTCATATTGTTTATTCAGTTTTTCAATCTGAATTTTTGCAATCTCAATGTCGTGATCAATTTCCTGCGCTCCAGAAAGTGATTTTTTGTAATTTTTATAATAATCAGCAGCATTTTCCTGAGCAGTTTTTTTTGGATTTATGAAAATCGAAACTTTTTTGCCAGTTTCATAATCATCACATTCAAGAAAATTTGAATTTGGAGAAATCTGGTGACCAAAAGCTAAAATCAAATCACCAAAATGTTTAAGTTCAGCTGCATTTTTGAAACTCTCTTTTTTGGAAAGCAGATTATTCAAGGCACTTTCTTTTTTTGAAAGATTTGTGTTATACCATTTTTCAGCTTTTTCTAAAAGTGATTCACGGGATAAAGTTAGAGCAAATTCACTGTACCAAAAATCAACAAATTCATTGAAACTTTTTGGTTTGGAATCAGGATTGTTCGAATCTAAAAGTTGTTCATTCCACTTGCGCACAGGAAAACGAATATCAGCATTTTCGTATTTTTCCTGAATAACAGCAGGTGGAATGAAAGTTTCGTCTTTAACTTCGTAACGTTCTGGACGGCGGAACATTGTGTCCAAAACCAAATCATTTTCATCACAAAGAATGACATTTGCAGCATTGTTCCATAATCTGATGTACAAATTGAACTGTTCATTCTGATTGTGTGAAAGTTCCATTTTTAGAACGCGTTCCAGTCCAATCTGATAAAATCTGTTGATTCTGCAACCCTTTATTCGTGAACGCAAAAATTCCATAAAACGAAGCGGTTTGCTGTTTTTTGTGATTTTGCGCCTTGTTTCATTGATACGAACCGAATTTTGTGCAGTGCAAATCAATACAGTTTTGGCAGAGCCTTCTTTGTAAGTATATAAAGCCAACGTATCAAAACCAGGCTGGATTATATCCTGAATGAAAGCTCCGTCCAAAGATAATTCTTCAATTATTAAATTAATTTCGTTACAATTTAAAGACATATTAAAAAATATTACTCGCCGTCAGCTTCTGACATAATTGCTTCAAGAATTTCTGGGAAAAACCAGGTTTGATTTCTTCTATTATAATAGCCAAAATGTTCAGCGTAATTCGTTGTATTCGAAACATCCCACTGACCATTATCCCAAAGACAACTTGTCATTCCATATTTTCGTGAATATTTTATAAAAAACTTAAACCATTCAACACGATCATTCAAGTTATCTTTGTTTGTTGCACCATATTCACCAATGATTACAGGATAACCTTGCTTAATAAACTTTTCGTTCAGGTTTTTGAAAGTCAAGGCAAGCTCTGACCCCATTTTTTTTGTGAATTCTTTTACTCCAGGAGATTCTCCAGCAAAGTTGTATGGAGTGTACATGTGAACAGAAAGAATAAGTCTACCAGGTTCATAATCTTTTGGCATTTTGAAAGTGCTGTTCATAGCACAACCAGGGTCAGCTCGTAGCCCCGGAATAGAAACAAAACGTTTTTTGTTGTTTCCGCCAGAATTTCTGATTGTATCTAAAGCAATTTGATTCAAATCATTTAATACAACAGCAGATTCAACACATTCAGGAGAGCTGCCATCGAACCACCATTCATATTTTGTGCCTTTTAATCTTGGTTCATTCATTACTTCGAAAATAAGATGTTCATCATATCCATTATTGAATGCAAGACAAATCTGCGACCAAACATTTACCAAAAATCTTGAAGATTCTTCAAAATTCACTTTGTTTGGATAAAATCCCTTTCCACGAGGCATTTGTGATGAATCTTTCCAGTCATCATGATGAATATTCAAAATGACGTAAAGTCCATCTTCTATAGCCCAATCAACAACTTCTTTTACACGAGACATCCACGCTGGATCAATTGTGTAATTATTATCAATAATATGGTTTGACCAGGAAACTGGAATACGCACAGTTTTAAAACCAGCTTCTGCAAGTTTGTCAAACATCACCTTTCTTGTTTTAGGCTGACCCCAGCTTGTTTCAGAATCAAGCGAACGACTTGCAGTTGCTTCAAGTGTGTTGCCAAGATTCCATCCAGTTTTCATGTCTTTGACAGTGTCAATTGCAGAAGTAGCTTTAAATTCTTTTGAACCAGAATCTTTTACAGCATTTTCTTCATTGAAAACACTTTTTTCCACAGGAATGTTCCATGTTTCTTTTTGCTTTGTGGAACAGCTGGCAGAAAAAATGATACCAATCGCAACTCCCCATAAAATTTGATTTTTTTTCATTTGAATACTCCAATAAAAAGTCACGTTATATCAGTGTTTTTATCTTACACTGATAAGAAACTATATCAATTATAAGATTATTTCATTTTTTTTACAATTTATTTGGATTTTTTTGCATTGATTTTTTTGGGATTTCAGTTGATAATATAGTATAGGGAAAAGTTCTTATTTAAAAGCTAAGGTTTGTTTTTTTTTTCACATTTTTTAGTGTGGATTAAAAATGGTAATTTTATGATTTAATTTTCATAGGACTCAAAAAAATGAAACTGAATTCGAAATTTTCAATGATTGTTGCACTGACTGTTTTACAGGTTGCTTTTCTGACGATTAGTTCATTTACTGGTTTGAACAAGATGATTCAAATGCGAGAGTATCAGGTAAAGCAGGCAAAAGTTTCGTCAGATTTGAATGAAATAATTACTTATCTTGATGATATGGATTACAGACAGTTCCCTACAAGATCATCAGAACGTGATTGGAACAGTAAAGTTTCTAATCTAGATGAAAATTTCAATTTTCTTCTTTCAGCTTCTATTACAAATTCTTTTCCTGATGAATTAAAAGAAAATGTTGAATCTTTGGGAACTTTGTGGTCATTGTTAAAAGACCGTTTTGAACCTTTGGCTGATATTTTTGCCCAGATTTCGGCAATTTCACTTTCAGTTTCAGAAGAAAGCAGCATAAATTCAAGTGGAATTCGTGACTCATATAAGGCAAATCCTGATAACGAAAATTATTCTAAACTTTATGATTTAGTAGAAAAGGCCCACGAACAAGTTGAAGGAATCAATCGTTCTAGAAATTCTTTGCTTAAAGTAAATTCGCAGTCTTCTTTTCAGATGCAGAATCTTTTTGATAAAGAATACAAAAAAGTTGCTTTCCTTTCTATTTTTCTTGCTTTTGCTTCCTGTGTGCTTCTTGCTGTTCTTATCCTGATTGTTACAACTAGAGAAGCTAAACGGATTATTACAATTAAAGATGCAACATCAACTTTGTCAAAAAAAGATTTTTCTGTGGAATTGAAACCGGCTGGAAGTTCCGAAGTTTATTCTTTGATGTCAAATTTAAATGATATGATTTCTCAAATAAATGATTTCTTTGTGATTGTTAAAACGACTGCTTCAAAGGCAATTTCTTCCGGCTATCAGATTAATGATTCTGCAAACAGTACGGCTGCAGCTACAAGTCAGATTGATGAACGGCTGGACACAATAAATAAAGAGTTTGAAACAATCAACACTGTCGTAACAAAAGCAATGGACGCAATAAAAGAAATGAATAATCACATTTCAATTCTTGTGGACAACAGTCAAACTCAAACTGCAGCTTTAGGCGAAAGTAATACAGCTGTTAATGAAATAGTTGAAACTTTGGAACACATAAATGATATGTCACGAATGCGAACCCAAAGTGCAATGGAAATGAATGATTTTGTAAAAGATGGAGATCAAAAAATTTCAGCTACAAAAAATCTTTTGAATGATATTAATAACAAGCTTGATGAAGTAAAAAATGTCGTTACAATAATCAATTCTGTTGCAAATAAAACAAATCTTCTTGCTATGAATGCAGCAATTGAATCTGCGCATGCTGGTGAAGCTGGAAAAGGATTTGGAGTAGTTGCTGCTGAAATACGTTCTCTTGCTGAAACAACACAGTCAAACTCAGTGCGTATTTCTGAGGTTGTACAAAATATTGTTAATGCTGTTTCTCTTGCTAATGATGCTAGTAAGGATGCTTCAGATGCGTTTTTCAAGGTAAGCGATCAATCTGGTAAAATTATAGATTCTTTGCAACAGATTACTTCTGAAATAGGTCATATCGATGATAAAATGCACAATATTAAAGATAAGACACAGGAAACTGCTGAGGCTGCTGATAAAATAAATTCATATTGTACAGAAATATCCCAACAGCAGGATATTGTTTCAAACGAAGTTTCTGTTATGAATGACTTGTTCGTTCAGACAACAGTTTCTATAAAACAAATGAAAAAAGGAACTAATGATATTGTTTCTCGCATGAAAGATGTAAGTTTTTCTAGTAAAGAAAGTTACAAAAATATGACGGAACTTGAAAATGTTCTGGAAGAGTTTAAAACAAAAAAAGAAGTTGAAGAAGCGGTAGATAAAGTGGATGAGCAGAATCTGATTACAAATGCTGTTTCAGAGGAACTTCAAGATTTTGACGTTGTTCAAGATTTTTTGAATTCTACGAATGATAATGTTGCTTCAAATACAACTTCAGATATTGATTTTGATTTGGATTCAGTTGAAGAGTACAAGGCATAAAATCACAAGATATGGGAATGAAATAAGCAGTGAAGTTGGGATGTTTGGGATAAAATTTTGTATGTAAGTTGCAAAAATTTCTGCAATACAAAATATTACGACACACAGGATTATTTTTAAAGGTTTTTTCTTCCCCACAAAAACTGCAGCAAGTCCAAGCCATCCTCTGGAACTTGAAATATTTGGTACATAAGAGCAAATCCTCAAAATAAGCAGAATTCCTGCAAGACTTCCGTAAAGCGAAGAAATAGACCAGCCTGTAATTTTTGGAATTGAAGGATTGACCCCTTTTGAAAGAAGTACATCTGAATCTTTTGCGCTTATGCGAATGTAAAGTCCATATCTTGTTTTCTGCAAAAATAAAATGCCACAACAAATAAAGAAACTGGTAATGATTATAGATACAATGTTTGAGGAAAGTGGTGACATAAGTGTTTGAAGATCAGATGAATTTAAAATTCCTCTTGTTTTAAAAATAACAGAAGAAAAAGTTGATGGTAATGCAGAAAAAAGTAAATTCATACCGATTGCTGCAATGAATTTATTTGCTTTGAAAGTTTCAATTAACCAGGAAATCATTATAGTCAGCATAATTGAAGTAAAAATCGTGATAATAAAACTTAACAAAAAAGATTTTGTGAATGTAAAAAACAGAAAAAAAAGAAAAGCTGAAAGATTAACCATTCCATCTAAAAAAAGAGCTAAAGTTCCCGTAAACTCTGAATAAAGTGCTCCCAGTGAACATAAAATGAGCGGACAGCAGAAGGAAATCATGTTTAGCATAATGCAACTCCTTAGTTTTATTAAATGACAAATAATTTTAAATGGGGACAGACCTCAATATTTCTTTTTTGGTGTAATAAAAGAGATTATCAAAATTATTGTTCCTTGCAGCAAAGAAGTCATGTCAAAGGCAAAATTATTATATAATTCAAATTTATTTGAATAAGTTGTCAGAAATCCCATAAATATTGAAGAAGGTAAAATTAAAAGTGGATTTGACATAGCTAAAAGTGATGTAGAAAAAGCATTCCAGCCCATTCCAGTATAAAATCCACTGTGACAAGCATAATAGGTTCCGCAAATTGCACATGCACCTGCCAAACCGTGCATTCCGCCAGAAATAAAAGATGAACTGTAATAAAGTTTTGGAATATCATAACCTGCAAATCTAGAGAATTCTTGGGAAATCCCCAAAATGCAAAGTTTTCTGCCGTAAGCTGTTCTGTAAATCAAAAAGAAAAAGAAGAATAAAATAAGAATTGCTCCGAAAAAAGAAAGATTCAAAGCAGAAGGTGGCATTATTTGGGAGAATCTGAATGATTTATGAATAAAAGGTGTCGCCAAAAGATTATCCGTTTTGCTTCTGGCTGGACCTGCAATTAATCCATCGATAAAAGGAATTGTTGCTGCAGATAAAATGTATGTTGTAAACAGATAGTCTGCTTTTTTTTTGATTTGTAAAAATGAACAGAATAAGGTTTGAAGTCCGCATATAAAAAATGACATAATAAATGATATCAAAACAAAAAGTGGAATAAAATAATTAAACTGCCCGTTTTGAACCTGAATGAATTGTGAAAAAAAATTGAGTAAAACCGCACAAACAAAACCGCCACAATAAATCTGTCCTTCACCTCCAAGATTTAGTTTTCCAGATTTAAGTGAAATTGCAGCACCAGCTCCAGCAATCATATATATAGAAGAAAGATTTAACGCTGAACCAAAGTAATAAATATTCATTTATGAATCTCCGTATCTCCTTATCGACAAAATATGATTTCAGTACCATTCTGCCATAGTTTTTCTAATTTAGCATAAAGTTTTTGAGTAGCTTCAATGTCCAAACCGTGTGTTGCATTGAATAGATACAGCTTTTTGGGTTTTTCAGCCAGTTCTCGTTCCAAAACTAATCTTTGCCTCATTCCACCAGAAAGACAAGCTGCTTTTTCCTGAAGTTTTATATTCACATCTGCTTTTTTAAGAATTTTTTTTGCTTTACTGATTAAATCTTTTTGTTTTCCGCAGGGATGAAAAGCAGTAACAAGCTGAAGAATAGTTAAATCTGGATTTGAGGCTGTAAAAATTGTATCGGTTGGTATAAAACCGATTTCTCCAAAATCATGAACAATTGTGTTCTCTGAGATTTTTTCATTTTTAATAAAATTTGGTTGTGGAAGTTCAGTTGAAATATCAAAAAGTTTTTGTTCAATCTGCTTTTTTGTGATTTTACCAGACTCTGATTGTTCCAAAACTTTTCCATCTTTTAAAAGAATAATAGAATCGCTGTTTTGTAATGCCTGTTCAAGATGATGAGTTATCATAATAATTGTGATTCCAGTTTTTGCCAAATCGTAAACAAACTTTTTGGAAAATTCTGGTGGTTCATCTAAAATCAAAACTTTGGGATTTTTTAAAAGACCAGCTGCGAGTGCTACAAAAAATTGTTCTTCAATCGTTAACTTTGAAACTGTATCTGATAGTTTATGGTTTTTAAAAAATCTTTCTTCAATCTGATTTTTATTATTCAAAAAATAAGTTAATTGTTTTCGTGAAAGCCCGATAGAAAGATTTTCTTCTATTGAAATTTCCTGAGAAAGTAAAGGGCGTTGATGGACGCAAACAATTCCATTTTTGATTGCGGTTCCCGGAGATTTAAAAACCACCTTCTGATTATCCAAAAGAATCTCTCCACAGGTTGGCCTCAAATCTCCGCAGATTACATGTGCCAAGGTTGATTTTCCAGCACCGTTTTCTCCAAGTAAAGAATAAATTTTTCCTTTTTCAAAAAAAAGGGACACACCTTTGAGAACAGATTTATATGAATAATCAACATGAATATTTTTAAGTTCCAGCAATTATTAAACCACCCTAAAAAAAGACTGACCTTATTGTATTACCCTTTTTCCAGATTTAATTTCTTCTATTATAATGTGCATTTTTTCGCGAATTTCAGAAGGAACTGTATTAATATAATTGATATCATCTTCTACAAAAGATACAAATCCTTCTTTTATGCCGACCATTTTTGCTTGTCCCCATTGTGTTTTTCCTTCCAGAAAATCTATTGTAACGTTCTGAGACATTTGGACCTGTTCCATCATTGTACTTGAAATGATAGTTCCTGGAGCACGTTCAAAGCCGTTGTTGTCAAACCAAGTGATGTAAATGCCGTTGTTTACTGCAGATTTTATAACACCTTGCGCTGCACCTCCGCATATTGGCAAAATAACGTCAACTCCTTTTTTGCAAAGTGCATCTGCGATTTCGGCACCTTTTGTTGCATCATACCAGTTTCCAACAATTCTAAAATCAACAGAAGTATCATTATATGCATCTTGGGCACCTTTCGTAAAAAATGGCAAAATGATGTTGTTCATAACTGGATATTCTTGGGCTGCAATAAGTCCCATTTTATGATTTTTTGACATGAGAGAACCGATGTAACCTGTTAGATATGACTGCTCGTATTGATTGTAACAAACTGTGTGTATATTTTTGTTACCTTCCAATGTTGCGTCAAGTAAAATAAACTTTTGTGATGGAAATTGTTCCAATATTGGTACTGCTATATCTGGCAGAGAAGGGTTGGACGAAATAATAACATCAAAACGTTGTTCTGCAGCTAAAGCGGTAAGTTTTGTAGCCCATTCTGCTTGATTAGTACCAGCTTCCATAATGAAAAGATCAACATTGGTACTATTTTTTTGATTAAACTCATTAACTGCATTTTTTACACCCTGAACAAGCATTGCATAAACTGGACTATCGTCACAAATGCCAGGAACAAATACAGCAATTCCTTTTGTTGATGAAGATTTTTTACATCCACATAAACTCAAAATGCATAAAAGACACGCAAGACTAAATAATTTAACAAAGACTTTTTTCATAATTTCTCCTCGTATTGAACTTTATAATTTTTGCTACGCCAGCCCTTACAATCCTTGCCACGATTTGAAAATCAAATGCTCGAAATTGAACCCATTAGTTAAACTCTTTTTGTAGAATTAAATTCATTTTCAAATTTTGAAATGTAAT
>CAMBMW010000029.1 GCA_945868875.1 uncultured Treponema sp. | reverse complement strand
AATCACGACCGGAAGCCAGATATTACAACTAATCATTTTATAATGCGTTTGCCCTGAGGACGTGCCCCTTCGCTACGCTTCGGGTCGCTATGTCCGCCCTTCGCTAACGCTCATCCGCTTCCCTCGCTTCGCTCAGTCCAGTGGACTGCTTCGCAGGGGCTCCCAGCGCTCACGTTTTTACAATAATTCAACCTTCACTCCAAGACTTGAAATGTCGTCAAAATATCCAGGATAACTTTTACTAACTGCGTGTGCATCGTTGATTTTTCCGCCAGTCACACAAAGCAATGTCGAAAGCGCCATAACAATTCTGTGGTCATTGTAACCAAGAAGCATTTCTTTTGGTTCACAAATCTTGCTTTTTTTAATCACAATCTGGTTTTCAGAATATTCAGATTTTACACCAAATTTTGCAAGTTCCTCGCACATAATTTTTCCGCGGTTGCTTTCCTTAATAGCAAGACGTTTTGTACCAGTAAAAGTTGCTCCATTGTGAAATGCAGCAACCACAAACAAAATCGGTCCCAAATCAGGACAATCACAAATGTTCAAAACAGGACAACCGTTTTTCAAACTTTCAAACATGGTTTTATATACTTTGTCACCCTGCAGACTGTTTTCATTCAATCCTAAAACCTGAACATTTCCACCAATAAAATTAAAAACGTCCAAAAAAGCAGCATTCGAATAATCACCTTCTACCGCAACATTTTTTGCAATATATTTTTGATTTCCTTTCACAAAAAGTGTCGTTTCGTCTTTCCATTCAACTTTTACTTCAAAATTGCGCATCGCCTGAATCGTCAAGTTTATGTAAGAACGACTTTCTACAGAACCTGTCAGTTTAATTTCACTGTCACCCTCCAGAAGAGGCAGCACAAACAAAAGCCCTGTAATAAACTGGCTGCTTATATCGCCAGGAATTTCAAAAATTCCTGGTTTTAACCCAAATTCGCAGGATTTTTTGTCATTTTCAGCGGAATTTTCACCATTTTTCCGCGAAATCTCAAGTTTTCCGCCATTTTCAGTTTGTTTTTTTTCAAACAAAATTCCGCTTTTTTCGCACAAATTTTCATAAATCGAAAGAGGGCGCGTCACCAAAACTTTACTGCCAGTGAAAGTGATTTTTTCACCAGGTTTTGAAAAATTCATTCCCATTGGAATAAAAAATCTTAAAGTACTTCCACTTTCGCGGCAATCAAAACAAGTTTTAGAATCAAGAATAATGTTTTTTGTTCCAGAAATTTTCACAGAATCATCAAAAATCTGCACTTTTGCACCAAGCTGCTTAATGCAGTCAAGAGTTGCCAGAATATCCTGCGAAAAATCAACATTTGTAACGTGACTTTCACCTTCTGCCAAAGCCGCACAAATGAGCATCCTGTGGGCAAGACTTTTTGATGGAGGAGCTTTAATTGTGCCTTTAACAACACTTTTCCCTTCAAAAACAGCAATATCCTGTTTTTTAGGATTATTTTTTTCAGAATTTTGTGAATTTTTCACTTTTTTGCAGTCATTTTCCAATCCGGCCTTTTTGATGATTTTTTTTGCAACATTATCTGGATAGTCATTTGCATCAATGATTTCATCTGCACACGCTTTGTAGATTGGATAACGCACTTCAAACAGTTTTTTGATTTTGTCAGCACTGTTGGCAGTAGGTCTGTCGCTTGTTGGCAAAAGTTTTTGTAAAGGACGATTGATAAAATAAATTCTGCCATTTTTCTTTAAACTGTGAATATTTTCCTCACGCAAAACTGCACCGCCGCCAGTGGAAATTACACAGCCAGTTTTTTGTGAAACTTCTTTTATCACTTGCGTTTCAAGATTTCTAAAATATTCTTCACCGTCGTGAGCAAAAATTTCAGAAATCTGACGATTTTCTTTTTTTACCAGTTCAAGATCACAGTCTATAAATTCTCTTTGCGTCATTTTGGCAACAAGTTTACCAACCGTTGTTTTTCCACAAGAAGGCATTCCCACCAGAACAATATTTTCTTTTCTTCCCAAAATCGTAGAAAAAATTTCCAGCGCTTTTTGGTTATCAACAGTCTTTCCAAAAAAGAATTCTGCCGCTTTTACAGCCTGCATCACAAGCATAAAAAGTCCGCCTTCCGCTTTTAATCCTTGAGTTTTAGCTTCCAAAATCAGTTCTGTACAGTTTGGATTATAAATTGCATCCACTACCCCTTCAAGATTTGAAAATTTTTCAAGAGAGATTGGTTTTTCATCACCTTTTGGAAACATTCCGCATGGAGTTGTGTTCACAATTACGTTAGTTTCAGTTTTAGTCAGAGCTTCATCATAAGAAATTACAGGAAAACCATTTTCCAGACCACCTGCATGACGACTCACTATACAAATGCTTTTTGCACCCAAATCTTTGACTAATGCCGAAGCAGTTTTGCAAGTTCCTCCGGTTCCAAGAATCAAAACATTTTTTTCACAAATATCCAGATTTATTTTTTCAAAAAGAGATTTCATTCCGTAATAATCTGTGTTATATCCAAAAAGTTTTCCATCCTTATTTACAATTGTGTTTACAGCTCCAATCGCTTTTGCAGCATCATCAATAAAATCAAGATAAGGAATAACATCCTGTTTATAAGGAATTGTTACGTTAATAGCCTTGAAATCTTTTTTTTCCATAAACTGATTAAGAGAATCCCGTGGAATTTCTTTGAGCTGATAGTCATAATCACCTATCAAATTATGAATGTCTTTTGAAAAACTATGACCTAACTTTTCACCAATCAATCCATATTCCATTAATTTTTCCTCCAGAAATTTCCTTTTTCACCAAAAAAATCAGTTCCAAATCGACCGGCAAGTGCATCATAAATCACAAAAGAAGCAACGCTGTCAACTACAATTCTTGCACGATGAATAATTGCAGGATCGTGACGCCCCTGAATATTCAGTTTCGCATTTTCATTTTTGGACATATCAATAGTATCCTGAGTTTTATAAATCGAAGGTGTAGGTTTTACGGCGCAACGAAACAAAATCGGCATACCGTTTGAAATACCTCCATTTATTCCACCGTTATGATTCGTTTTTGTAATGACTTTTGATTTTCCATTATCCTGCACAATTTGCAAAGAATCGTTGAATTCGCTTCCAAAAGAATTCACCATATCAAAACCATCACCAAACTGAACACCTTTGATGGCTGGAATACTGAACAGAGCATACGAAAGTTCACTTTCCAAAGTTCCAAA
The DNA here is from genome assembly GCA_945868875.1 of uncultured Treponema sp. Lineage (GTDB taxonomy): Bacteria > Spirochaetota > Spirochaetia > Treponematales > Treponemataceae > Treponema_D. The sequence continues at coordinate 15,463 of CAMBMW010000029.1, read as the reverse complement.
CCAAGGTTCGCCCACACCAGCCGGCATTCCCAAAATCACAGATTCCAAAACTCCACCAACACTGTCCCCCTCAGCTGCAATTTTTTCAGCAAGAGTTTTCATCTGCTCAGATTTATCAGCATCAAGAACAGGGAAATTTGTACCACCCAAAAAATCAATATCTTTCTGATAGTCTTCAAAATTTCTATCTTTAATGCCGCCAAGACTTTTAATGTGCGTACCAATTTTTATTCCTTTTTTTTCAAGTTCAGGAATGATAATTCCCCCTGCAGCCACAAGTGCTGCTGTAATTCTGCCACTAAAATGTCCGCCACCACGAAAATCCTGAAAACCGTGATATTTAACATTTGCTGTATAATCAGCATGACCTGGACGAGCTAAAGTTGCAGTTTTTTCATAGTCTTTACTGTGCTGCACAGAATTTGGAATCAAAATGGTAAGCGGAGTTCCTGTTGTTTTATCATTAAAAACACCGCTTGCCAGAATAAATTCATCGGTTTCAACTCTTTTTGTAGAAATTTTTCCACTTGGTCTTCTCAAATCTAGCTGATGATTAATAAAATCTTTATTCACGTCAATTCCAGGAGCAATTCCATCCAAAACCACTCCGATATAAGGCCCGTGACTTTCTCCAAAAATTGTAACACAAAAATTTTCTCCAAGTGTATTTTTCATGTTTTTCCTCATCCTTAATCAGTGTAATTTTTTATCAAGATTATAAGAACCTAAAACTTTAAGCATTTGACATTTATCAGCAAGTTCTTTTAACATTTTCTGAGAATTTTCCGACGAAAGTTTTCCTTCTGCTTCAACATAAAAATAATATTCCCATTGAGAATCTTTTAACGGACGACTTCGCACAACTCTCATATTAAATCCATATTTTCCAATCACTTCCAAAACTTTTACAAGCGAACCGGATTCATTTTTCACTACAAACATCATAATGAAAGTTCCATAATCTTCTTTAGTGATGATTTCTTCCTGCACTTTTGAAAAAACAGCAAATCTTGTAGTGTTAGAAGAATTTTCATTAATATTTGAAGCCAAAACTTCAAGCCCATAAATTTTGGCCGTTTCAGCACTTGCAATAGCACCAATAGTTTTATCATCCATTTCAGCAACTTCTTTTGCTGCACGGGCAGTATTGCAAAATGATTTAGTTTCCCAATTGTGATTTTGTATAAACTTTGCACATTGTTCCAAAGCCTGATTATGACTGATTACGCAACGAATATCTTCTATTTTTGAACCTTTTACACCTAAAAGATTTTGGGACACTTTCAGAGAATAAACACCATTCACATAAAGCTTTCCCATAAACATTAAATCGCTGACCTGACCAACTTCACCAGCATAACTGTTTTCAATGGGAAGAACAGCAACATCACATTCACCGTTTTCTACTGCTTCATAAGCAGCTTCAAAATTGCCGTAAGGAACTAAAACAGCGTCAGGAAAAATTTTTTTAGCAGCAATATTTGCAAACGCACCTTCAATTCCGCTGTATGCAACTTTTGCACCTTCCAAAAGCTTATGCTGATAGTTTTTTGAAATATCCATCAGATGCTGAATAAACTGAACATAATAAGGCTGTAAATCAATGTTTTTTATGTATTGAACACACCTGTCAATAACCTGTTTTTCTCGAGAGGAGTCAAAAACCTGCATTCCATTTTTCTGCTTATAATTCGCAACCTGAACAACAAGGTTCATTCTCTTTTCAAAAAGTTCTGCCATTTTTTCATCAATTTCATTAATTCCGCTTCTGGCAATTTCCAATTCAGTCATAATCACTCCAAAACATTTTTTTGCAAAAAAAAACGGCTCCATTCCAGATAAAGAATAGAACCGTTTTCTGTTTATTTTTCAAACTAAAACTTGTTTTACGATTTCCGCTTTCTACACCTTATCTGTCAATTTCCATGCAACTGCAAAAGGAAAAAGCCTCAAAAGAGAAAAACGCATAAGTTCCAGCCATTAATGTTTTCATAATTTAACGAATATTTTATATTTTTTTCTAAGAATTGTCAATAAAATGAGCGCGTAAAACAACACAGAAAAAGGAGCAGATTTAAGGTGGAAACAGCCGATAAATTAAACAGGGCGGTTAACACATGGCAATGTATAAATGCTTCCAGTACAATGAACTGGAAAGAAAAGGGGCTGCATAATTTTTTACACCTTAAACCTGTAAAAATTTTGTGTTAACTAAATAGCGCATTTTAGATAAACTTGAAAATGTAAAGTTTTATTCAGAAAAGTGCGGATTTAATATCGAGTCAACCGAAAAAAACGAAAATGTTAAAGTTGTCCGGAATTATCCCCTCACGCACTTTATATTAACGTGAAAGCATTCTGACCGTCATCAGTCAAATTTTCTGTTTCATCGGATGCTCCAGAAAAAGCCAAAGCAAGTTCAGCTAATCTTTCCACACCCACAGAACTGAATTCGAAAATCTCGGTGATTTTCTGCTAATTATGTGTTAATATTTAAAATAATTGAGGAAAAATTATGGATAGCAAAGATTTTGAAAACATTTATCAAGATTCAAAGCAGATAGAAAATACTAAGCAAAAAGACCAAAAACAAAATAACGTTGATGTTTCTGTATCAAATCCCCGTTCAGAAAAAATTGAAAAGGTTACTTTATCAGAAGACGAAGAACTTGACCGATGGTATGTTCAAGAAGACGGAGACCCAAATGCTTTTGTTGAATACAAAAATTTTACTTGGCAACGTTCAAAGAGCAATGAAACAATAACCGACACTAGAAAAGGAAAAGGTGGATTCAGCTTTTATTATGCAATACACGTATTTGATGACCCCTATTCTATAACCCTACCTGATACTGGACACGAAGACCAAGATAATGGAAAAAGGGTAAATACAATAGGCTTAGCCCCTGGTCAAGACAAGACATTAGTTGTGACAAATGCAGATTTAGATGATAACGGAAAATTGAGAATTATCTCAGCAATTTTGGCAGACAGTTCAAATAAGTCAAAACTTTATGATACGTATTGGAAAAATAGAAAAATTAAATCAAAGTTTCCCCCTGTTCAGAAATTGAAGGACAGTCTTAATAATGAAACATTCTTTGTAATTAGAAAAGCAAAAGGTGAAAAATTTGACCCTACTTCATACGCAAAGGTTGTTTCACGACTTGATTTTGATTCTGCCCCTAATGGTGATTATGCAATTTACAAAGGACAACCAGTTTTTATACAAAACTATGGAACTAAGTCAAAATGTGATAGTATTCAAAAAATGGTAAAATACGAATTAAACCATTTTGGAATTGGTAAAGACTGGTAATTATGCCGTCAAAAAATTTTTAAGTGTTTGAGGGGATAATTCCGATACTGAAAAATCTTCAATAGTATTTATTCAGTGTTTCCATAACTTTAAAAATTTATAAATGTTCATGTTTTGCTGACGGCTATCTGGTTGCAAATGTTTTCCGCCTTTTGGAGCAGGAAATCAAAACTTTTGTCGGGCAGAGTTAAAATTTATAAAATTTTTTGGAAAAACTAAAATGAAAGAAAATATAAAATTTGATATGACAGTTCCATGCGGAAATGGTTTGTTAAACATTCGGGTTGGTGCAATCATCATGAAAAAAGATAAGATTCTTATGGTTGCAAACAGTAAAAATCCTGAGTATTTATATTCTGTTGGCGGAAGAATAAAGTTTGGAGAAACGGCTGAAGAAGCTGTGATTAGGGAAGTTTATGAAGAAACTGGGATTCAAATGGAAGTTGACAGATTAGGTTTTGTTCATGAAAATTATTTTTATGGAGATGTTGATTCTAATCTTGGAAAACTGATTTATGAGGTTTCATTTTTCTTTTATATGAAAGTACCTGAAAATTTTGAACCAAAAAATCAGATTTTTGCAGAAGATGACCATAAAGAATACTTGCATTGGATTTCATTGGATTCGACAGTAAAGTATTATCCTGAATTTTTCAAAACAGAATTGAAACATCCTCAAACAGCTGTAAAACATTTTGTTATTGATGGAAGAAATATTTGTACTGGATAATGTTTTTCGGTAAACTTGTTATTGAAAACTGTTTCCATATTTGAAATTAGAAAACCAAATCAAAAGTCAGATTAAAAAAGTAGAGAGGATTAAGAAAAATATGATTTCAAAATTGAAAATTGCCTTGCTGCAGATTGCTCCCTGTAAAACTTTGGAAGAAAATCTTGAGAAGGGCATTGTGTGCTGTCGGAAGGCAAAAGAAAGAGGTGCTGATATTGCCTTGTTCCCTGAAATGTGGAGTAACGGATATAACATTTATGGGCGGCATTTTGATGAATGGAAAGCGGAAGCAATTTCTGCTGACAGTGATTTTATCAATACGTTTGGCGAAACTGCAAAAGAACTTGATATGGCTGTGGGCATAACACTGCTTGAAAAATACGAAAATGCACCTCGTAATTCCCTTGTTCTTTTTGACAGATTTGGCAAGAAAAAATTTGTATATGCAAAAGTTCATACCTGTGATTTTGATGTGGAACGTAATCTGACACCTGGTGATGATTTTTATGTTACAACGCTCGATACGGCTATTGGAGATGTAAAAGTCGGTGCAATGATTTGTTACGACAGGGAATTTCCAGAAAGTGCAAGAATTCTGATGCTCAAAGGTGCTGAACTTATTCTTGTGCCAAATGCCTGCCCGATGGAAATAAACCGTCTTTCTCAGTTGCGGGGCAGAGCTTATGAAAACATGACAGCCATTGCCACCTGCAATTATCCTGAAACTGTTCCAGACTGCAACGGCGGTTCAAGTGTTTTTGATGGAGTTGCTTATCTTCCTGAGTTACCTGAGTCCCGTGATACCTGCATATTGCAGGCGGATGGTAAGGAAGGCATTTATCTTGCTGAACTCAATCTGGAACAACTTAGGAATTACCGCAAAAGGGAAGTTCACGGAAATGCTTACCGCCATCCAAAAAAGTATGGATTACTGACAGATACAAAAATCTCAGAACCGTTTGTAAGGAACGGTTACCGGGAGTAAACAAGCCATGTTTTCATATGGTTTATTACAAACTTTTCCACACTATCCATTATCTGTTCATGGGACACGAACTGTTATATTCTGAATCATAGTTGCTCTCCTAATTCTTCCAAACTTTTTTATGATGATAATCCAGAAATTCCAGAAGCCTATCTTCTACCCATCTTAATTTCATATCAGAATGGATTCCAAGTCCACGCATGTCAGCGCCATCAAAAGTAAAGACAGATGCCAGCATAAGTAATCCATCATCTGTAAAGGAAATATAACCTTTGTCGAATAGCGCATCCAGATTAGCAGTCAGCAAAAATCCATTGTAAACATTAAGCCGTTCAGCATCACTGATGCAGTCTTTCCATGGTTTTGCATGACTTGCTCGCAATGCTTCTTTAAGAGTACAACCAGTATCTGCAATGGTATCAAAGTTTCTTCCGAATTTACTTTCTGTTCCAAGTTTACGGGCTATTGTCCCGTCAATCATATCTGTAAATCCAGCCAGCATATAGCAGAAGTAAAAACCTGCAGAAAATACCGGGAAAGTTAACATTGCAAGACTAAAAATAATCCGACTGCCTGTGATGAAATTTGCTATCATACCTTTTTATTGGAGCACATTCTGGGTGTCTAGCAGTATTTAATATACTGCTGATTGCTTTGTAGAGTTTTGAAATATTTTTGGTTGTGCCGATTTATTTGGGCATTGATTTATCATCCAATGTCCTGTTTTGTCCGAACCTACCCTTGCAAGAGTACCAGTTATTTTTAATTCAGTTATAATTCTACTGATTGTTCTTCGTGACTTTCCTGTTTTTTCCGTCAAATCTTCGTATGTAATTGAAGGATTCTGTTTTATCAGTGCCAAAATTGCATTTACAGTGTCATCTTTTTGAGCAACAACTATCATATTCGCCTTGAACATCATCATAATGTCGTTAGGATGAACTGTATATTCAGGCTCAAAGATTCCATATTCTTTACAAAGTCGGCAATTTTTTTTATACCTCGTCCCCAGCTTTCTATGAAACCGGCACGGAAAAATGTATTTGCAATATCTGGATTATGAGGCAAAGAACGATGTTTCTGCATTAAAGTTTCAGCCGTCCAATTGGCAGGAAAAACACAATCATTGCTGATATAAAGCCTATCCTTGTAAACGCTGATTTGCACAGGCACGCCTACAGAAAAATCCTGATGAATAAGCGCATTGAACACCGCTTCTCGCACGGCATCTTTAGGGAAAGGATAATGTTCAATTCGAGTTATGTTGTCATAGGAGATTTCTGTTGTAAGTTCTTTCTGATTAATAAAATCCTGCATACTTATTTCTCCCCAAGTTAACAATTTAAATTCAACTTATAAACTGTTCCTTTGAAATCTCCCTCAGTAACCAATAATTCCAGTTCAACAGCTTTAGAAAGAAGTCTTTGCGCTGTCTTGTCTTCTACTTTCAAAAGTTTTGCTGCTTCTGTTTTTGTAATTAAGTCGTTTTTTTCCAAATACACGATAATCAGTTTAAAGCGTTCTTGTTCTTTATTGGACATTTTATTGGACATTTTGTCCAATAAGGACTTATCCTCTGGGCAATTCCCCGTTATTTTCTGGATAGTTCCAGAATCCTCATTATTCTCAATTATTACATAAGTAGGTTCTCCGTTTATTTCTGGACTAACTTCTGCTGAAGCTATAATAAATGCTCCATTTTTCAAAAGTTCCAGTTCTGTTTCAGAGATGTGTTTCCCTTTTGCAACCTTATCAACTGCAAACAATTCATCAAAACTAATGTCAGGATTCTTTGCAACTTTTCTTGCCAAATCCATATTGATGATTTTTCCTGTAAAAGTAACTTTCACTTTATCAGCAGAAAGTTCATATTCTGGAAGAGGGAAAAACTTTTTCTTTTGGATTTCAAACAGTTTTCTAATTCCTCCGCCAGCTGTTTCTACAAGATTTAAATTCATCATTGCAGTTGCCAAAAACGGATTTCTATAATGAGATTCCGGCGAATTATCTTTTACAACCTGTTCCACGCTATTTGGAATAAATAAACCGGCATTTTCAAAAGTAAGCTGATTTTCCCCTTCAATAACATTTATTCTGCATCCCTTTGTGTAATCCTGAGAGCAATACAGTTATTAAGAGATTCACGAATAGTAAAAGAATCGTACTGATCAACTTCTTCAGGAAATAGGTTCTTTCTTTTACAATATATTGATAGCGAATAATTCTGATTTTTGAATAGATTTCATCAATTGCATTCAAAAAAGGAATTCCTGAAATATGAAATGCTTTTTGTCGTCCTGTACTATCAAGTAAAATCCATCTGTTTTTTGGGTCTGCCGGTTAAAGCATAAATTCACTTTCATCTTTCCCTAAAAGCAAAAGTGCAGTTCGTGTTATTTTTCCTTTTTGAGTAATTTTTGCCTTATTCAAAAATGTAATGTCATCCCAGGAGTCAACTTCATCTGCCTTAGAAGAATGGCGAACCTTATATAGTTCACGAGCTTTTTTTATAGCACTTTCATCCAAATCTTCAATTGTTGCATCTGGTACAATGCCAGCCGACCAGTCAGTCTGAACATTCTGGGAACGGATCCTTTCAAATTCTTCTGTGCTTAATCCAACTAAAGCTTCACCATCACGACCATAGTTGATTCTTTTGAATGCGGTTGGAATTCCTTTTGGAGCAGCAGGAATCTGAAAAACAAGAATACGTTTATGTACTTCTATAGTTATTTCCCAAACCAAATCTGTTCAGAATAAATCAGAACATAGTGGCTCCCAATTTCAAGACATCTAGTATTATTTCTCCTCTGAAAGCAGCAAATCCAGTTGAGCCTGTAGCTCTTCCTTCTTTGGTAAGTACAACTGATAGCGGGCTGCAAACAACTGGTTTGCAATTCCCTGAGTTGCATATTCCATTAAAAGTTCATCTTTCTTAGCACCCAAAACAATTCCAATTGGAGGATTATCATCTGGTTGGCAGATTTCAGTTTTAAAATAATTCAAATACAAATTCATCTGACCAATATCATCATGCTTTATTTCTTCGCGTTTTAAGTCAATCAGGACATAGCACTTTAGGATACAGTGATAGAAGACAAGATCAACCTTGAACCTGCGGCTACCAATCGGAATCACATATTGACGACCAATAAAAGCAAAACCTCTTCCTAATTCCAAAAGGAATTTTTCCATATTTGCCTTTAGTGCAGCTTCAAGTTCTCCTTCTTTATAACGTTTCTTCTGAGGAAGTCCTGTAAACTCAAGAACATAAGGGTCACGTATAATATCCTGAGCGGTAATAATCTGATGACCTTCATTTGCCAGAGCAAGAATGCCTTTTTTATCTGTACTAAGAGCCAGACGCTGAAAAAGTGAACTTTTCATCTGACGTTTTAATTCTCTGACTTTCCAGCCTTCTTTTTCTGCTTCATGAAAGTAGAACTGTAATTCCATTTGGTCATCGCATTTTAAGAGTTCAAAATAATGGCTCCAGGTCAATTTGTGAGACACTGTCTCACATTTTGGAAAGACCAGATAAAACTTTCTCATATATGTCAAATTACTTCGGCTGAATCCCTTTCCATTTCTTAAAGTAAGATCTTTAGAAAGATTTATAAGTAGCTGTTTGCCATACTCAGCTTTTGCTTTTCCGCCCTGTTCATATTCAACAATATATTGGCCTGTATGCCAGTTTGCCATTAAAAGTTCAGTGTTTATTGAAAGTGCGGCATTATTTTTTGCTTCCTGCCATAACGTAGAAATGTTGTTTACAAGAAGTTCGTATTCTGGTTCAACGGGTTGGGTGATTAGAGATTTTTGTTCGTTCATAGTTTAGTTTCCCCTTTCTGTTATCTGATTTATCGCCATTTTCACAACCTGTGCACATAATAAAGCTGTATCAATAGTGGGTGTAAAATTTTGACTAATCTGCTGATATGGATGAATGTAATTTCTAAAATTTTGAACAGTATGGCTGAACCTTTTTACATCTTCTTTTATATAACCAAGCTCATAAGCAACTGCTATGTAATTTTCAAGAGTCCATTTATCAAATGATTTTACTTTAAACGAATCCCTTTCTTTAGGACTTGCTTTTGCGGAATTGAACTCTGCAGGAGACTTCATTGCTATTGCACTAAGGAGCCCCTCCAAAACAGAACCACATAAGAATATACATCCTAATGGGACTTGATTCTCAATGCATTTATCAATTTCTTTCATTCGTGTTTCAATTATTGGATGAAGGCAAGATTCTATAGGAAGCTTTGAAATATTAAGGTTTGAAATTTTTACTTTTAGAAAGTCTTCCGCAGTGTTTTTTGCCTGAACATCTAGCTTAAAAGATTGGTTTAAATCAAAGTTCACTTTTCTGAAGAGTACATTTTTTCCTTCAATATATACATTCCAATCATCATATTGCAAATGCTTATTAAACAATTCCAGAAGTTCATCGAGCAAAGCAGGATTATCTATATAGTTTACCGGTGCAAAAACATTTCTTATACATTGATCTAATGTTGCAGTGCCGTTTAGTTGATTAAGTCTATCTTCTGTATAAGCCCATCTCGAGGGAAACCCTTGAGCGTATACATCATGGAATCCTAATTCATTAAAAAAATTTACAAGAACAGGACCTGAACGATATTGAGATTTTTCGTTTATTATTTCTCTTAATACTTGTATTGTTTTTCGTGAAAGTTTCATTTGTTAATAATCTCTGCTAAATCATGTAAACATTTTGCGAGTAAGAATATTATAGTTGCTCCTATTACAACATAATTCTCTTCGTTTCCAGTTAGTTTAATACCCAATCTATCGAATACTGAATTATCTTCGTCCACATTATGCGAATCAACTATTCTCATATCATATATAATAAAAAGTGGTGAGATTATATTATGCACATTACCATCTTTCTGACTTAATAATAATTCTAGCCGTTTTAAGGAACCTAATTTTTTGTCAGCATTCGATGTTTGTTTTTTTAACACTTCTAAATCAAATCTTTCTGTTACATAAATATTTAAATTCTTACATAAAGTAAAACAGTCAGATTTAGATATCGAAACAAACCTATTAATTTTACTTTTAGAAAGTTTTGAATCTGATTGCTTGAATACATATTCACCATATTTTTTATTATATGATGAATTTAATTCTTCTATTGCATACTCAAGTAGTTCTTCTGGTGCTGTCGTATTAACAGTTTTACATGCTATTTCTACAGCTAATAATTCATTAGAAACGCCTCCACTTGGAGAGCAATTATAAGCATGCCATATTCTCTGATAATAAGAATCTAGTTTTATAACATCGGTAATAAATACATTTACCAATCCTTCTTTGTTTAATCCAATATCAAAGCATTCATTTCCAAAATAAATCGTAGCAATATTTGCTGTTCGCCACTTTATTGAAGTGTATTTTTCTTCAAGTAATTTTTTAACGACATCTGGCTTAAACCATAAGAATTGTATTTTATCTTGAAGTTTTTTTGTTATAACTTTTTTATTTGAATTATCAATATAATAATCAAAAATAGCCTTAGATTTGTCATGCCAAATAATTTCACTATAATTATTATTTTCTAAAACAAAAAATTTTCTAAAATTTGCAAAATAATTATTTATAATCGGACCATTAGATGTTTTTAATTCTTCATTAGTGACAGTCATGTTTTCTCTGTCAAAAACAGGTACATCGATATTAGGATTTACATCATTATAAACCGCTTTTATTACCATTGCTGATTCATTTGGGCGCATTCCATTTGGAAGCGTTTGAGAAGAATATAATTCATAACAATAATTACTTGTATTTTCATTAAAATTTGTAATTTGTAATGGTGTAAGAGATTTATACTGGCGTTCAATAAACACCTCAAACAGCATAGACATTTTTCTAGCACTCAGATAATCCATTAGGTATTCTTTCTTTATTAAAACTGAATATGTATGATGTACATTATCCCATTCAGTCTTTACTACTATTTCATCATTTCTTAATGGATTACAATAATTATTGTTTATTTTATACAAACCTAACGCATTTATAAAATCATAACTAATCGATATCTCCATCTCTTGAGTCGTTGGATGTGATCTCTTGAATACCAAAAACTCACCTTTAAGTTTTTTATCTTCAGGAGAAAAATCATCAGTTTTAAAATATTTATAATCTCGTGAAAGCCATCTTTCTTCATTTTGATAATGAAGAATATCATTATGATTTAATAATGATATATATTTTTTTTGATTTGGTTTAATTAAAACTCCTCTCAGAATAGTCACTTCGGATTTATATCCATCTTGAAATGGTTTTAAATTATTTTTTTCTTCAGTATATGAATAGACTGGTAACCAAGAGATGTTATTGAAATCTTTTTCTTTTAAATCAGTCATTACTAACCAGTCTTTCATTTTTTATTTTCCCTCCACAATGGCAATTTCTTCTGGAGTAAGTCCGTAGAGTTCATATACCTTTTCATTGAGTTGCTCTATTAATTTACTTACATCAGCATTCATATTAGCTTTTTTTACTTTTGAAATTTCAGAAGATAAAGTGCTTATTTCTTTTTGCTGAAGTTCTGTTCCTAGCATAATAGGATATCGTTCAATAAACTGGGTTTTGTGCTCATAAGCACCCCCAGCTTTTGGCGTTGAAATTTGTTTTTCAAAATAATTTAGAACATTTGAGTTGAGTAAACCTGTTATAAAATCATATAAATGTGCGTATTTTTCTTTAAGAACAGTATTAAAAATTTTTGTATTACCTAAATAATTGTTATCGTCTACTGCAAAACGATTAGTTGCTGAAATTTCACAGTTTACAATCTTCTTCTGGCAAAATTTAATGTAAGACCGTTCACACCAAAGTTCATACCATTTTTTAGAAGAATTATCAAAATAATCTCTTCCACTAAGATTATCTCTTTGAGATACTAAATATTTATACACATTCGGATAATTCTTTTTTAAAATGCTTTCACTCAAAACATGATTGTCTTCATCATATGGATAAATAATATAAGTACCACTCCAATCATAGAAGAAGCTTTCAACATTATTACCCTTTAATATTGGATGAATAATTTGTGTCTCTAAATTTAAATTATTAATAATATCTTGATTAATAAAGAAAACTTCATCTTTACCGCTCTGAATACCAACAAAAATGTATTTAGCAATTTCTTTCATTTTAATAGCTGTTGGATTATCGATTTTAAAATATAAATCTTGTATTAGCGAAGATAAAAATATCCATGCATCTTTTTTAAGTTCTTCGCTTCTTACCATAAATGCTTCTTTATAATTTGTATTTACAGGAACAAACATATTATCATCATCTACTTCCTTGTTGGATAAAAACTTTTGATACTCAAATGAATAATTTTTACATGCTTCATTTTTCTTAAAAATGAAAATACCAGTATAAGTCGTTGCGCTATCAAAAATTTGAGCATCTGCAAAATCTAATATCTGCAGTATTTCAAAATGCTTGTTGGTGTAATCTCTTGTGGCTTTTCCATAATCACGCTTCATAAATGTTGTAGGATTTATAAAGCAATGTATTCCACCTTGTTTTAAAAGTTTAGAACTTTTTTCCATAAAGCAAACAAAAATATCAAATTTTCCTTTCGCAGTTTGGTATTGCTTTAATGAATCTTTTAATTCTTGAGATTGCTTTTTGAACTCAATGTATGGTGGGTTTGCAATAACAATATCAAACCCATCCTTTATTCCATACATCCACTCAGCATCGAAAAATTCTGCACTTCTATTTTTATCATAAGGATCCCAAGTTGAAATTAGTTTTGCATTTTCTTTTCCAAAACCGAGTTTAAGAAGTTCTTGTTCAAGTTCATCTCTTATTCGTTTATCTTCCTGACGAAGCTCGAACTTATGCTTTGGAGTTTTTGCTTTAAACAAATCATGCCGAACTTTCTGCAAAGTAAGCATTAATTCATCAATTTCTTTAGAACTCAAATATGCCTGTTCATCATTCAATCCAATCAAACTGTTTGCAGTAACAAAACGGTTTTCAAGGTTAGGCAGTGGACGCACGCCAAAGTTCGCCTTATTTTCATCAACCTTCTGGTCAACAATAAGCGAGATAAAAAATCTTAGGCGGCTTATCTGTGTTGCAATCGGCTGTATGTCTATTCCGTGAATACAGTTTTCAATCAGATAAAGCTTTCTTGCGTAGTCCAGTTCGTTGTCATCAAAAACTGTAAGTAGTTCTTTTTGAAGCTCATTCTTTTCTTTTGGGGTAAGCTTTGTATCATTCGAGATTTTCTGAATCTGAATCTGCTTCCAGTTGTCGTTCTGAGGGTCTAGCTTATGAATTACATAAACCATTTTCTGTAAAATTCCCATAGGGAAAGCACCAGAACCACAGGCAGGGTCTAGGATTTTACATTCATCGATGTATTTCAAAATTTGGAATCGTTCTTCTTCTGTAAACTCAGGCTCAGTTTCGTTATAGGCAATGAGATTGTCGAGTTTTTGATCAAGGGTGGTTTCGAGAGCCTCAACCACAGCAGCTTTTTCCTGTAAAGTTCCTTTTGAAAGTGCAGCATCTTTTATCTTTGTCTTGAGATAAGCTTTTAAGCTTTCATCAACCATATATTCAACAATTGGTCGCGGAGTATAAAAGCTTCCTGTTTGTTTACGAGCATTTGTTTTTGTTTCTGGGTTATATGAAGCAAGTAAGTTTTCAAATACACGTCCCAAAAGTTCTGGGTCAAGGGCGATATCTTCTTCAACTGGAGTGTTTTCTGCAATTGTAAATTTATATTTCTGAAGAATATTGATAATTCCGTTTACAGTAACATCTTTCTTTTTCTTATCATCATATTCTGTACTTAGGTCTACTTTAATTTCTTTTCCGAAGAAAACATAATCAGGTACAAAAAGTTCATTATCTTTTCTGTCGCTGAAGCCATCTTCATAATCAATTACAGCTCCACCTTTTTTGCCTTTTAATTCATCATCCTGATGGTCAAGACATTCAAAAAGTCCACCGTTCATAAACGGAACTTTTGATTCAATGAGTTTTACAAAGGCTTCTGGATTTTTATGATAACGCTGGTAACGCATAAGGCTTGTTGCATTCTGATTTTGTCCGTCAATGCGGAATGCACGTTTACCGTGTTCTGCATTCAAACTTGCAAAGAAAAGGTTTTGTAAAATTGCCTTATAATAAATACTCTTTGATTCAACATCTATATCTTCAAATCTGTAAAATTTCTCTGGTTCAAAACTTGTAATCAAATTCTTAATTGATTTTTCATCAAAGAGTTCGTCTGGAATCAAATCCTTTTCTTTTATAAACCATACAAAAAGAAGTCTAGTCAAAAGACGGATTAAGTTCTTAGCATTATGTTCACGCAGTTTTTCTTCTTTAGTGAATAAAGAATTTCTTTGTGCTTCATATTCATATCCTGGATAAACAACTGTTTTAATAGCCCAGAAGTACCAGTTGGAAAGCTCTGTGTAAAAACGCTTGTTAAGTGTCTGTGTATCAAGAACTTCGCTCCATGCCTTATGCAAGGAGTCAAAGTTATTAATCTGATACTCTGAACTTAACTGAGGCAAACTCATATCAAAAAGTATTTCAATATGAGCGCGATGTGGCTTTTCAAACAAAATGTCTTTAATCAAGGTTACTTTTTCAAGAACATCCCGGTCGCTGTTGCGTTTGTTTACTCGTCGATTGATAATTGCGAGAGTTATACATTCACCATATTTAAAGATTATGATGATTGGAATTGAGAAAAGTTTGTTTACCTCACGAGTAATATTTGCAATATGTGATTTTGAATATTCACTATTATTCAATTCAATGGCAAAACATAAATAAGACTGAGGATCATAAGGATTTACAGATGGTTCAAATAAAGATTTAGTTCCATTAAAAGATTCATTTGTTAACTGGAAAAGAATATCAATTGATTTCCAGTTTTCAACAAGAGCCTTTTCTTCATTGAATCTTTCGGCATTAGGTGAACCTTCGATATAAGTTTCTTTAAATTCCTGATAAGTTTTATCATCTAATGGCGCTTGTAAACTAGTGTCATAACCGAGTGTTGAAAAAAGATTTATTCCAGCTTCAGAGAAGTTTTTACTGCCAAAAGCTTTGATTGCTTCCTGAATATTCAATTTTTCATCAGTATTCTTTGCCATGTTTATTTGTTCTCCACTTTATTCTCTAACTTTCGAATGCTTTCAAGAAAATGCTTTTCTACCAAAGAAAGCCTGTCTACTTCTTTTGCCTTGTATTTCTTGTATTCATCGTGAGCCTTGTCTAGGTTGTAATATTCCACTTGATATGTTTTTCCATCTTTAGCAGTTGTTGCAAAATTTGCAACAACTGAAAGTTTTTTTTCTAGAAAAAGAATATTCTGACGCCAGGACAAAATTGCAAC
>CAMBMW010000028.1 GCA_945868875.1 uncultured Treponema sp. | reverse complement strand
GTCCCTGCACGTGCTGATAACTTCCACACCAACGTTCGTTATGTTTGCACGTGCTGTGAGTTTTTTTAACGCTGCGCTAAAAACTCAGGAGAAATTTGGTTTACAATCTAGGTCTGTCCCTGTTTACAAAAAACAGGGACAGACCTTCACTTTTTTCAATTCGCCAGTTGACTGAGAAAACTGCAGGGTTTGATGTGCAACAGCGTGCCGAGGCTTGAACAGGCATGCGAAGCATGAGTTGCGTCAGCAACCGAGCCCGAATGGGCGAGCTGTGAAAGGCGACTTGGAAAGGTGAATTTCGCTGAAAATTCTATCTATAAATCTATCTTTTATAAATCTGTTTTAAAATATTTGATATGTTGGATTTCTTACTTGACGTTGCTAAAAAAAATCTATAAAATAAAGAGAAATATACGGCAAAGAGGTCGTAGATGAATTTTTGTATTTTACAAGAATTTGTCTACGGCCTTTTTTGTTTTAACCTTGCATTTGGGGGCAGGATTAATTATGGAAAGAAAAAATACTCTTTATGAGCGGAGTTTTGAGCATGATAACTGTGGTATTGGTGCAGTCGTAAACATTGATGGCAGTCAGAGCCGAAAAATTGTAGACAATGCTCTTTCAATTGTAGAAAAACTTGAACATCGTGCTGGAAAAGATGCTTCTGGCGAAACTGGGGATGGTGTTGGAATTCTTTTACAGATTTCTCATTCTTTTTTTACGAATGTTGCAAAGGAACTAAACTTGAATCTTGGTTCAGAAGGTGATTATGGAATCGGTATGTTTTTCTTTCCTTCTGACTTGGATTTATATAAAAATGAAAAAAATCGCTTTGAAGATGTTTTAAAATCTAAAAATCTTGAACTTTTAGGTTGGCGCGAAGTTCCTGTTTCTCAGGATGTTTTGGGTAAAAAAGCTCGTGATTGCATGCCTAAAATCATGCAGTGTTTTATTAAACGTCCTGTGAATGTAAAAAAAGGTCTTGATTTTGACAGAATTTTGTTTGAAGCACGTCGTATTTTTGAAAAAAATGGTAAATCTGGTTCAATAAATGAGGGTGGTGTGACTTACATTTGTTCACTTTCAAGCCGCACTATCGTTTATAAGGGAATGTTTCTTGTTCAGCAGCTTCGTCTTTTTTATAAAGATTTGCAGTCACCAGATTATGTAAGTGCTTTGGGTATTGTGCATTCTCGTTTCAGTACAAACACAAATCCAAGCTGGCAGCGTGCTCATCCAAACAGATTTATTGCTCACAATGGTGAAATTAATACTATTCGTGGAAATGTGGACAGAATGATTGCCCGGGAAGGTGAAATAGATACTTCCGGGTCAGATTCTGCAATGCTTGATAACACTTTAGAATATCTTGTGATGAAAGGGTTGCCTTTGCCTCTGGCAGTTATGATTTGTATTCCTGAACCTTGGAAAAATGATGATGCAATGTCTCAGGATAAAAAAGATTTCTATCACTATTGGGCTACGATGATGGAACCTTGGGATGGTCCTGCTGCAATTCTTTTTAGTGATGGTGATGTTGTTGGTGCAACTCTAGATAGAAATGGTCTGCGTCCTAGCCGATACTACATTACAAAAGACGGAATGCTCATTCTCTCAAGTGAAGTAGGTGTTCTTGATATTCCAGAAGAAAATATCGAAATTAAATCACGCTTGATGCCAGGTCGTATGCTGCTTGTTGATTTAAAGCAAAAGCGTGTTATCAGTGATGAAGAAATCAAAGCTGAATATGCAAAAGAATATCCTTACGGTGAATGGCTTGATTTGAATCTTTATCATCTTAAAGATTTGAAAATTCCAAACAAGAAGATTCCTGTTCACACTTTGGAAGAAAGAAATCGTCTTTACAGAGCTTTTGGTTATAACTATGAAGATGTAAACGAGATGATTTTACCGATGGCAAAAAATGGTGTTGAACCGACAGGTGCTATGGGTGTGGATACTCCGCTTGCTGTTCTCTCTGAAAAGCATCCTCCTTTATACAGTTATTTTAAGCAGCTTTTTGCTCAGGTTACAAATCCTCCAATTGACAGTCTGCGTGAAAAAATTGTTACTGATACTGTGGTTTATGTCGGCAGCGATGGAGATTTATTTAATCCTCAGGGAAAAAACTGTAACGTTCTTGAGATTCACAATCCTATTTTAACTGGCGTTGATTTGATTAAAATTGAAGCACTTAATCAAAAAGGATTGAAGAGTAAAAAACTGTCGCTTTTGATGGATTTTGATAATATCAATCTTGAAAAAGCTTTGGATGACCTTTTTGCACAGATTGATTTGGCTTATGATGAAGGTTGTAATATCATTATTCTATCTGACCGAGGGGTAGATAAAAACCATGTTGCAATTCCTTCGCTTCTGGCAGTTTCTGCTGTAGAGCAGTTTTTGATTCGTACAAAACGCCGCACTCAAGTTTCTGTCATTCTGGAATCTGCAGAAGTGCGTGATGTTCACCAGGCTGCAATGATTTTGGGATACGGTGCGCGTGCTGTAAATCCATATTTAGCTCACGAAGCTATTGCAGAAGTGATTGATCAAAAACTTTTGGATAAAGATTATCACACTGCAATCGATGCTTACAATAAGGCAATTATTAGCGGAATTGTCAAAATTGCTGCTAAAATGGGTATTTCTACGATACAGTCATACCAGTCATCTCAGATTTTCGAGGCTGTAGGAATTTCTTCAGATGTAATTGACAAATATTTTACAAATACAGTAAGCCGCATTGGCGGAATTGGTTTGAAAGAAATTGAGGAAGATATAATATATCATCATAATCAGGCTTGGAATCCGAATGGTTTGACAGAAAATGACCATCTTGATTCTGTGGGAAGTCACAAATTGCGTCGTGGTCCAAATGCCGAAGACCATCTTTACAATCCTGAAACTATTATTGCTTTGCAGGAATCTACTAGAAACGGTGATTATTCAAGATTTAAAGAATATACGGCTTTGGTTGATGACAATAAACATCCTCATACTTTGCGTGCAATGCTTGATTTTGATTATGCGGCTGGTTCAGAAATATCTATTGATGATGTTGAAAGCGTTGATTCTATTGTTCAGAGATTTAAAACTGGGGCAATGAGTTACGGTTCTATCAGCGAGGAAGCTCACAAATGTATGGCTGCGGCTATGAATCATCTTCATGGAAAATCAAACTCTGGTGAAGGTGGTGAAAAACCTGAACGCTTGGGAACTGAATATAATTCTGCTATCAAACAAGTGGCAAGCGGACGTTTTGGTGTAACTGAAGAATATCTTTTGAGTGCAAAGGAAATTCAAATCAAAATGGCACAAGGGGCAAAACCTGGCGAAGGTGGTCATCTTCCTGGAAAAAAAGTTTATCCATGGATTGCACAAACTCGTTATGCAACTCCTGGCGTAAGTTTGATTTCGCCTCCACCTCATCACGATATCTATTCTATAGAAGATTTGGCTCAGTTGATTTATGATTTGAAAAATGCAAACAGAGCTGCCCGCATTTCTGTAAAGCTTGTTTCTGAAGCTGGCGTTGGTACTATTGCAGCGGGTGTTGCAAAAGCAGGCGCACAGGTTATTTTGATTTCAGGTCATGACGGTGGAACTGGAGCTGCGCCAATTTCTTCTATTCATCATGCAGGTTTACCTTGGGAACTTGGACTTGCAGAAACTCATCAGACTTTGATTCAAAACGGATTGCGTGGTCGTGTCATTATTGAAACTGACGGAAAACTTATGAGCGGTCGTGATGTTGCCATTGCATGTCTTCTTGGCGCAGAAGAATTCGGTTTTGCAACGGCACCTCTTATCACAATGGGATGTGCAATGATGCGCGTTTGTAATCTTGATACATGTCCTTTTGGTGTTGCAACACAAAATGAAAAGCTTCGTAAACGTTTCCCTGGAAAACCTGAATATGTTGAAAATTTTATGAAATTCATTGCTCAGGAACTTCGAGAATATATGGCAAAACTTGGCGTTCGTTCTATCGATGAAATGTGTGGACGTACTGATTTGCTTAAACTCAAAGATAAGCAAGGTTTCCATCGTGCTGGACTTGTAGATATGAGTCGTGTTCTGGGCGATAAGGAAAATTCTGTTGATTCAAATGAACAGTGGAAAAAATCACGTGATATTTTTGATTTTGCTCTTGAAAAAACAGTTGATGAAAAAGATTTCCTTGCTGCTTTTGAGAAACTCACTTCAAAAGAAAATGGTATTCCTGATGTGCAGATCAGCATTACTGATAAAGTAAAGAAAGTTAAAAGTACGGACAGGACTGTGGGGACAATCCTTGGTAGTGAAATTCAAAAGAAATATGGTAACTCTCTTAATGATGATACTTTTGTGGTGAATGTGACTGGTGGTGGCGGACAAAGTTTTGGAGCGTTCATTCCTAAAGGTCTGTCCCTCAGGCTAGAAGGAGATGCTAACGACGCACTTGGTAAAGGTTTGAGTGGTGGAAAAATTGTTGTTACTACAGCAAAAGGTTTTACTGGCGAAGCTGATAAAAATATAGTTGTTGGAAATGTAGCTTTGTTTGGAGCAACAAGCGGAAGTGCATTTATAAACGGTGTAGCTGGTGAACGTTTCTGTGTTAGAAATTCTGGTGCAACAGTTGTCGTAGAAGGTTGCGGTGATCACGGTCTTGAATATATGACTGGTGGAACTGCAGTAATTTTGGGTACAACTGGAAAAAATCTTTGTGCCGGAATGAGTGGCGGTATTGCTTATGTTTGGGATGAAAAGCATGATTTGTATAAACGTTTAAATCATGAACTTGTAAAAATGTATGATATTGATGATGAAACAACCACTTTGCAGGACAAAACTGATGTTGAAAATCTGAAATCATTAATCGAAAAACATGTTCAGGAAACTGGTTCCAAAAAAGGTAAAGAAATCCTTTCTGATTGGGAAAACAATGTACACAATTTTAAGAAAATCATTCCAAATGATTATCTGCGCATGATGAAAGAAATTTTTATTGCAAAAAAAGAAGGATTATCTGATGAAGATGCTGTAATGACAGCATTCAAGAAATGCACGGCATAATCCTTTGATTTACGGAATTCAAAGTGAACGGTAAGAATGTTCTTTTGAGTTTCGTAAAACTGCTTTAATGTTTTATGATGAGGTAAACTAAATGGGAAAAGATACTGGTTTTTTAGATTATAAACGTGTAGAAAATGGAAATATTCCTCCATTAGAAAGAATACAAAACTTTAAAGAATTTCATCCTGTCCTTGATGATGAAAAAAGACGCGAACAGGCTGGGCGCTGTATGAACTGTGGAGTCCCAATGTGTCAGTCAGCAATCAAACTTGCTGGGATGGTAACAGGTTGTCCGCTTCACAATTACATTCCAGAGTGGAATGATGCACTTTACAAAGGGCAGTATGATATGGCGGCGTGGAGACTTTTGAAAACATCAAGTTTTCCAGAATTTACAGGAA
Source organism: uncultured Treponema sp. (assembly GCA_945868875.1). Lineage (GTDB taxonomy): Bacteria > Spirochaetota > Spirochaetia > Treponematales > Treponemataceae > Treponema_D. The sequence goes on along the minus strand of CAMBMW010000028.1, from coordinate 13,276 downwards.
GGGTGTGTCCCGCTTTATGCGAAAAAGCTTGTAATTGCGGAAATCCTGTTTGCAATGACGGCGCAGTTACAATTCATGATAATGAACTTTATATCATTGAAAAAGCATTTGCATCAGGCTATATGAAACCAGAAATTCCGGAAGTAAGGTCTGGCAAAAAAGTTGCTGTAGTTGGAGCAGGACCAGCAGGACTTGCTGTTGCAGATTGGCTAAACCGTCGTGGTCACAATGTTACTGTTTACGAAAGAGAAGACAGGGCAGGCGGACTTTTGATGTATGGAATTCCAAATATGAAGCTTGACAAAAAGATTGTTCAGCGACGTGTTGATTTAATGAAGGCAGAAGGAGTAGAGTTCATTTTTAATGCTGATGTAGGAAAAAGTTTTTCAGCAGATGAATTAGCAAAAAATTATGATGCAGTAGCTTTGTGCTGCGGAGCAAAGAAGGCACGACCTCTTTCTGCAAAGGGTATAGAAGATTTGTGTTCGGAAAACAGCGGACTTATGTTTGCAGTAGATTTTTTGACCCAGGTTACAAAATCTGTTGTGGGACTTACAGAAGCTCAAGATAAATTCAGTTCCAATCTTGTAATAACAAATAAAAATGTTGAATTATCGCTGGAAAAAAAAGGGATTTCTGTTGAAGGAAAAGATGTAATTGTTCTTGGAGGTGGTGATACTGGAAATGACTGTACAGGAACAAGCATTCGTTTGGGTTGTAAATCTGTTACTCAGATAGAAATGATGCCTTGTACACCAGTTGAAAGGGCAGCAAATAATCCTTGGCCACAGTGGCCAAAAGTTCTGAAAGTGGATTATGGTGCAGAAGAATCTATTGCAAAATTTGGACACGATCCTCGAGTTTATGAAACAACAATCAAAGAAGTGTATACAAAAGATGGAAAAGTGTGCGGTGTGAAAACTGTAGAAGTTGAATTCAAGATGATAGAAGGAAAGCGTCAGCTTGTAGAACATGAAGGGAGCGAAAAAGATTTGCCTGCCGATTTGATTCTTGTGGCAGCAGGATTTTTGGGATGCGAAGATTATACTGCTAAGGCCTTCAACGTTGAACTTTCACCAAGAAATACAGTTATGACATCATCCGCAGAAGTGTATCAGACAGCAAATGAAAAAATCTTTACAGCTGGAGATATGCACAGGGGACAGTCCTTGGTTGTGTGGGCAATTGCAGAAGGTCGTGAATGTGCCAAAGAAATAGATAAGTATTTGATGAAATAAAAAAAGTGAGGGAAATCGAGGTGTGCCTCTGAATAAAAAAGGGACAGACCTTGATTGGAAACAGAATTTATTCTGAGTTTTTTAGCGAAGCGTTAAAAAAAACTCGCAGCACGTGCAAACATAATGTTTGCTGGTGTGGAAGTTATCGGCACGTGCAGGGACAGACCTCGAGTTTAGACAGAATTTTTCCAGAGTTTTTTAGCGTAGCGTTAAAAAAAACTCAAGGCACGTGCAAACTAAACTTACAATGGTGTTAAAGTTTAAAGCACGTGCAGGGACAGACCTTGATTGGAAACAGAATTTATTCTGAGTTTTTTAGCGAAGCGTTAAAAAAAAACTCGCAGCACGTGCAAACTAAACTTACAATGGTGTTCAAGTGTAGAGCACGTGCCAGGGACAGACCTCGAGTTTAAACAGAATTTTTCCAGAGTTTTTTAGCGTAGCGTTAAAAAAAACTCAAAGCACGTGCAAACATAATGTTTGCTGGTGTGGAAGTTATCGGCACGTGCAGGGACAGACCTCCCTTTTATATAAAATATTGGATGGATAATAATGGGTTTACATGATGAATGTGGTGTAGTAGGAATTTTTGGATGCGAAAATGCAGCATCATTAACTTACTTTGCTCTAGTTTCTTTACAGCATCGTGGGCAGGAAAGTGCAGGAATAGCAGTTTCTAACGGCGAAAAAATTCTTCTTCATAAAGATATGGGACTAGTTGGTGATATTTTTGCACAGGATCATTTTGAACAGCTTCAAGGAAACATTTCTGTAGGACATGTTCGTTATGCAACAGCCGGTGGCAGAACAATCGATAACGCACAACCATTTTTAAATACATTCAAACTCGGCTCCATTGCGCTTGCACATAATGGTCAGCTTGTGAACTATGAACCATTGCGGGAAATGCTGGAAGATTCAGGTTACACCTTTAGTTCCACTAGTGACACCGAAGTTATTCTAAAACTAATTGCCCGAACTTATAAAAAAGGACTCGAAAAATCACTATTCAATACACTTCAACTTATAAAAGGTTCCTATGCCCTCTGTATTATCACAGAGAATTCGTTAATTGGTGTACGCGATCCAAATGGAATTCGCCCATTGTGTCTTGGAAAACTCGGAGACGGGTATATTCTGGCAAGCGAATCTTGTGCCATAGATGCAGTTAATGGAGAATTCATAAGAGATGTAGAACCAGGTGAAACAGTCATTATCACAAAAGACGGTTTGAAGTCATACAAGAATGATGAAAAAATGCAGAAACAGACCTGTGTTTTTGAATATGTATACTTTGCTCGCCCAGATTCAGTTATTGATGGCATTTCAGTTCAGGAAGTCAGATATAAAATGGGGTCAGTCCTTGCAAAAGAATCAGCTGTAGATGCCGATGTTGTAATCGGAGTTCCCGACAGTGGCATAGGAGCAGCAATAGGATATTCAAAACAAACAGGCATACCTTATGTCACAGGAATAGTAAAAAATAAATACATAGGAAGAACATTCATCGCTCCCACGCAAAAAGAACGAGAAAATATGGTATTTGTCAAATTGAATGCAATTCGCAGCGATTTAAACGGTAAACGAGTAGTGGTGATTGATGATTCAATCGTTCGAGGAACAACGAGTCGCCGTCTTGTTCAAATTTTGCGTCGGGCAGGTGCCAAAGAAGTTCATTTTAGAGTATCTTCTCCACCAGTAAAATTTCCATGTCATCTTGGCATAGACACACCAAGTAAAGGTGAACTTATTTCTTCAGAACACGATGTTTCAGAAATATGCAAGGAAATCGGCGCTGATAGTCTTGCTTTCATCAGTCTGGAAGGAATGATAAATGCGTTACGAGAATGCAATTTTCATTCAGATGGATTTTGCAAAGGATGTTTTACAGGTGAGTATCCAGTAGGGTAAGAAAACGTTTTAATATCCCTTATGCCCACTTTTCTGACACTTTTTCTAAATGCGTTTGCCCTGCTGTCGGCTTTTAACAGATTTGTTAATTCTTGATATATCTTCATCTATTTAATATACTGTATCAGAATATTGATATCGGTGACGGGTAAAAAAATAGCGATTTAAAATAAAAACCGCTATTTTTGCTCTTATTTTATCTTGTCTACAGGTTAAATTTAAAAATTAAATTATTATCTGGGAGTGATAAATGAAAAAAAATCATGTTAAAAAAGTAATATCAACCTTACAAGTTGTTCTGTCTTGTTTATTTTTTGCTGCTTTAATCTTTACATCCTGTGCATCAAACAATACAAAAGGTCAAAAATATCAGGAAACACAGATTCCCTTCGATTCTTCTGTAACAAAAGGAATTCTTGATAATGAAATGTCGTATTTTATCAAAAAAAATGCAATTCCTGCAAACAGAATTTCACTTCGCCTTGTTGTAAAAGCTGGCTCTGCTATGGAAGAAGATGATCAAAAAGGAGTCGCACATTTTGTAGAACACATGGCTTTTAATGGAACAGAAAATTTTGCAAAATCAGAAATCATAGATTTTTTTGAAAAGAATGGAATGAATTTTGGTGCAGATTTGAATGCATACACAAACTTTGAACACACTGTTTACATACTTGAAATTCCTTCTGATAATCCTGAACTTTTGGAAACCGCAATTTTGATATTAAAAGATTGGGCTAGCGCCATCACATTCGAAGAGGAAGAAATTGAAAAGGAACGTGGAGTGGTTACAGAAGAATGGAGATTGCGTCAAACTTTGCAGGGACGTATTTCCGAAAAACAATGCGATATTCTTCTCAAAGATTCAGTTTTTGCAGAAAGACTTCCTATTGGTGATATGAACGTCATTAAAACAGTATCGCGTCAAAGAATTGTTGATTTTTATGAAAAATGGTACCGTCCTGAGTATATGAGCGTCATCGTTGTTGGAGATGCAGATCCTCAGACAGTTGAAAAAGCAATTAAAAATACGATGAATAAGATTCCAGAATCTAAAGAAAAAAATGAACTTCCAGAATACAATATTCCTTTGCGTACAGAAAAAAGTCTCACCATCATGCAGGATGTAGAGCAGCCTTATATAAATGTCTTTTTATTCAATCAGGACAAAGGTTTCAAAACTGTCAAAACAAATGACGATATGGAACTTCAATTGACAAATGAAATTGCAAGAAACATTTTCAATATTAGAATGCAGGAAATCACAAGTTCTCCAGATTCAAAATGGCTTCAGGCAGGAATGTCAACAGTAAGTTTGATAAGTTCTTCAAGTGAAAATTATGCATATTTTGTGCCAAAAACTGATATGTTTGAAGACTCATTAAAATCGTTTTTAGATAATATTGATAGATTTGTTGATTATGGTGTGACTCAAACTGAACTGGACAGAGAAAAAGAATTATTGTTGAATAAGGCGGAACTTAGTTTCCAAAATAAAGATAAGATTTATAATTCCACTTATGCCAATCAAATTACAAATCACGTACTCACAGGAGTAGCAGCACCTTCTGAAGAAACAATTTTGAATCTTTATAAAGAAATTCTTCCAAGAATCACTGTAGAAAAAGTGAATGCATGTGCAGCAAAAGCATTTGAAAACAGAGCAACAGATATGCTTGTTATTGCATCTCCAAAAGAAAAAATTCCTTCCCAGGAAGAAATAAATTCTATATGGAAAGATTATAAAAATTCAGAAATTCAGGCATATACAGATGAAGATTATAACAAAGAGTTTATGAAAAAGCCTTCTAAAAAAGCGAAAATATCATCAACAAAGAATAACAAAAATCTTGGCGTAAATGAATATGTTTTGGAAAACGGTATCAAAATCATCACGAAAAAAACAGATTTTGAAAGAAACTATATGTATATGTACATTGATAGTAAAGGTGGTTCATACAAACTTAATCCAAAAGATGCTCCGAGTGCAAATCCTGCAGTAAATTATATGATATATTCTGGAATTGGAGACCTGACTTTTAATCAGATTGTCAAAAAACTTCAATCATCACAGATAGATGTGAGTATTTCTATAAACTCAACAAGCGAAAACCTTTCTGGTTCATGCAAGTCTTCAGAAATGGAAACGCTTTTCCAAATGGTTAATCAGTTTTTTGCAGAACCAAAGTTTACTCCAGAAAGCTGGCAGAAAGTTTCACAAGATTACTATGCAATGGCTCAGGCATTTGGAAGTAAATCGACAGACTGGTATTTCAAAGCAATAATCGAAAGTTTATATGGAAAAAACAATCCATATCATACTGTTTTTGATATGAATCAATACAATCAAATAAATCCAGAAACTGCAGAACGAGTTTATCGTGAACGATTCGGAAATCCTGCTGATTTTACATTCATTTTTATTGGTGATTTTGATGAAAAAACATTGATTGATAATTGTTGTTATTATTTTGGAAATCTAAATACTTCTGATGAACGCGAAGAGTTTGAATATAAAACCTGGTCTTTGCCTGAAAAAAGAGTTTCTGAAACTGTTCAAAAAGGAATTGGCGACCATGGACAAGTTTATCTGGCGTTTACAGGAAAACTTCCTTCTCAGGAAGATATAGAAAACAGTTATAAAGACAGTATAGAAATTGATTCTTTAAGAATGCTTTTAGATATCCGTTTACGTGAAATAATCCGAGAAGATAAAAGTGGTTCATATGGAATCAGTGTGAATTCTAGTATTATAGGAAATAAAGAACGCACTTATATTACAGAAATTTCTTTTGGATGTGAACCAACGCGAGTAGAAGAACTCACTGATGAAGTTGTAAATCAAATTAAAATTTTACAATCTGCGCCTGTTGATTCTGTTTATGTAGAAAAACTAAAAGAAACTTACAGACGAAGCAGGGAAGTGAACCTTTTTGAGAATTCATGGTGGCATAAAAGAATTTCAAGAGAACTTGTTTATGACATGGAACCTCAATGGGTTTCAAACGATATAGAAAAAATCATCAGTTGGATTACACCAGAAAGTTTGCAATCTGCTGCACAAAAGTATCTTGATACTCAAAATTTCGTGTCTGTTTATTTAGTTCCTGAAAAATAAGGTTGAATGAATAAGATTTTAAAAATCATTTAATATTAAGCGAGGACTGTCCCTGTTTTGATTTACATAAACAGCGTAAACAGGGACAGACCTCGCTTAATTGTATAAAGCTGAAAAAAAGAGTCAAAAAATCAAGGTCTGTCCCTGTTTTCTGCAAGACCAGCTTGTTTTTGCAGGGAACAGGGGGACACAAGGGGACAGACCTCGCTTAATTTGCAAGGGAAATGGTGTTGATATTTCGCTTTTACTAGTTTTTTGGGAGGGGGATGATAAGGATATTACTTGAATGTAACATTCATTCAGACGGATTTTACAAAGAGTATTTTACAGGTGAATATTCGGTAGGATAAGAATATAATAATTCCACAAAGGTTTGAATTAAAGCCACTCATTGAAAAGTTCATTTTCTTTAACAAAATTTTGTGCTGCAATATTGTAATTATCCCAACTGGAAGTAAAAAGTTGTTTAATTCCTGGCATAGAAATAATATCAGTAGGAGTAGTATAATCTGGATCTATAAGATTATCATTAATATATTCTCTAATACTGTTTACAGAACTGTATAGTACATGGCAGATAAAAGTTGAACATACAAATGTATTTTGTTGTTCGAATTCTCGGGATTCTTCTTCTTGAGAAAGAGGTTTATTTAATTTTCCTATTTTTGAATTAGAGTTTAAGAATTTTCTTGCAATTTTAAAATTTTCACTTACTGAATAATGAGTTGTTTTTGACTCTGCTTTTCTTTTTATCCAAAGATATGCAGTTTCATATTCTTTTTTTGAAACTTCAAGAGCATAAGTTGTTTGCAATGATTTATTCGGATTGCATGATTTCATATACTCATTTGAAGATGTATTAGTACATTGTTCAAGTTTCAAATTTGGCTTTGCATATAATGTAAGACCATAAAAATTATCTGATAAATCAAATCCAATAGAAATATGACTTCCACTTGTGTTATGAGTTTCTGTCATTTCGATACCTTTTTGCAAAATATTACTTCCGATATTAAATGAAGAATATGGATTATAAAGTCTCAAAAAAATAAAATATTTTTTTTCTTCCTGAACCTCAGGTGCGTGTATATTAAGTTTTTCATCAAAATCATAATAATGAACAGATTCATTGTTTTGCTTTAAAAATTCCCATGTATTTTCACGAATTATTCTGGTGGATTTACAAGCTACAAAAAATAAAGAAAAAAATAAAATGACAGTTATATGAAGTTGTTTTCTTCCCATAATGAAAATAAATTTAATAAACTACAATGAAAAAAGTCAATACAAATCATCAAAAATTAATGTACTTTTGGAAAGTCTGAGAAATCTGTAGTCCAGCAGGGACTTAAGAATTCACGTTTCATCTCCCAGTTTTGTTTTTCAAACCCTTTTGCCAAAGTAATCGAATTTCTACCATAAGTCTGTGTTATTTTGTCTACGGTTTTCATAAAATTCCTTTTTTTTATGTCTTCCATTGGGTCAATCCATAAGTTTCCCTGACAGGCTTCTGGCAGGAGTTTTAACAGTGTTATCATCACAGATTTGTAACCATATCCGCTTCTGTAAAGGTGAGGCAGGATGCTTCTAGCTGCTGCTACAATATCGGGCGTATAGCTTGTCATTCTGGACAGTTCGACGTATGCACCGTTGGAATACTGATTTTCTCTGTCATCAGAATAATAATTACATGTAGAAATATAAATGCATACCATTCCGCATTCAGAATTTTGTTTTCGTAGTTTTTCCACAGCAAGTTCTGTATATTGAACAACTGCACATTCTAATGTTTCAATATCATAAATGCGTTTTGAGAATTGCCTGCTAGATGTGATTACGTCTTTTTTTGTTCGCGTCACCCTGTCAATATTAGCAATTCCTCTTAGTTCCTGAACAGTTGCAAATCCTTGTACGGTCATAAGTTTTTTTGCATCGTCAAGTGGCATGTTTTTGAGCATAAGAGCATTCTTAATACCGTATAAGGCAAGTTTTTTTGCTTTTGCAGGTCCAATTCCCCAAATCTCAGCGCAGTTCGTCTTTTCTAAAAGTTCATCCACTTTTTCTTCTTCATAAACAAAAACTCCTCCGTGTTCTTTCGCCCGTTTATTGTAAAGCTTTGCCAGAGTTTTTGTAGGTGCAATGCCTACGCAGATAGGCATTCCCACTTCTTTCCATATACGCTGTTTCAATTCCTTGCCGATTTGCTGCCATTCATTCACAGGGAGCTTAAATTTTTCAAAGAATAGAAATGCCTCATCTATAGAGTATTCTTCAATCTCTGGTGCAAATTCCAAATAGATTGAAGTAATTCTTCTGTTAATATCTGCATAAAGCGTATAATTGCTCGAAAAAACTGTCACATTTTTGCGTTCACAAGTTTCTCGTACTTTGAAAAATACATCGCCGCGTTTGATACCCAAAGCTTTAGCTTCTTTGTTCAAAGCGATAATTACGCCATCATTGTTTGAAAGTACAACTACAGGTCTGTCCCTTAAATCAGGTCGAAAAATTTGTTCACAAGACGCATAAAACGAATTTCCATCTGCATGCAAAATCATAAAAAACTCAAATTTAATAAAAGTACCAGAACAACATTCATTCTTTCACACTGTGAATTACTTGTGTTATTGCACCTGTAATAACAGCTTCTCCTTTTATCTGAAAGACTCTTCCAATTGTAAATTCTCCGTTGTTCTCATAGACAACAAGGGAATTTGCAGAAATCTTTTTTGCCCGGTCAATTATCAAAAGATCACCGTTAAATATGCACAGATGAGTAAATTTGTCGGTATCAACAGTCATAAAAATCGTTGCTGATGGATGTTTTATATAAAGAGTATTCAAATCAAATTGTTTAGATTCATACCCTTGAGCAGGGCTCGGAAAACCTGTAATCATAAGATTATTATACAAAAGGAATAGTACAAAGTCAATAAAATAATCAAACGGAATAGTAAACTGAGAAAAAATGATAAAAAGACTGTATTATTTTGTAAATCAAGCCTTGAAAAATTGAATTTACTTATGATTCTGAAGAAAAAGGATTTCAGTTTCAAGAAGATAACCGAAACTTTTTTTTATAGAGTTTTGAATATAATCGACAAGTTGCTTTACATCCTGTGCCTTAGCGTTATCAATGTTGATAATGAAATTTCCATGAAAAGGTGCTATCTGAGCTCCTCCAATTCTATAACCTTTTAATCCAGCTAAATCTATAAGTTCTCCTGAAGGTTTTCCAAAAGCATGATTATTCTTAAAAACAGAACCTGCACTTGGGAATTTAAAATGCCCTTTTTCTTTCCGTTTGGTTATAAATAGTGAACAATTTTTTTGGATATCTTGTATATTACCTTTTTTTAAAGTAAAAACAGCATTCAAGATTATTTTTGAAGGATTCTCTATTTGATTATCTTGAAAAGGAGATTTTTTATAATCCCATTCTGCCACATTATAATTATGTATAATGATTTCAGGGTTCCTTTGTGAAACATCAAGATGGGTTGTTTGATATATGTTCTCGTTTATTGATTTATCAAAACATCGTGAATTCATATAAAGAGCTCCCCCGACACTACCTGGAAGACCTGCAAATTCTTCAAAACCAGTTATTTCATGTTTTGAACAGAAATTTACAAGTGATTGCATTGGGGTTCCACATTCACATTTTACGAGAAGAGGTGATTCGCTGATAATCTGAATTCTATTTAATTTTTCAGTTGAAATGATTACACCTTCATAACAATTATCTGGAAAAATGATGTTAGAACCACCTCCCAGAATGAAAAAAGCAGTATTTTTATCTTTGCAAATTCTGATAGCATTTTGAAACTGCTCAATATCTTGAGGAACAACAAAAAGTTTTGCAGATGATTTAATCTTCATTGTTGATTTGTTTGAAAGATCAAAATCTTCATAGTAATTGATGTTATAAAGTTCAAGTTGCTGTGAAATTTCATTAAAAACAAATAGTTTTGAATTAAAAGACATAGAAATATACTAGAAGAAAATTTCAATATTTTCAATAAAAAAGAGGGACAGACCTCGCTTTTTTCAAAAAAAGCGAGGTCTGTCCCTCTTTTTTGCCTCTTTTTTTGTACTTGACGATTTTTGGTAAAAGGTTTAGAATACTTTCAAATAACGGCAAAGAGGTCGTAGATAAGGTTTGTAGAAATTACAAATTTTGTCTACGACCTCTTTTTTTGTTTTAAACCCCGAGAGGGATTGTAAGGGCCGGCTTGCCGGTTCCGAAGCGTAGCGAAGGAATGGAGGCGCTTTGACGCCGGAACCCTGAAAAGCCCGGTGCCGACAGGCACTCGGCAATATATAAATTCTAAAAAGGAGGAAGGGGGAACTTTTAGATTTGAATTGTTTCCTCTATATGTGTATGTGCGGATTTGTGGGGGCTTTTGATTTGAATAGTGGGTCTAAACCTATTGATGAAGGTTTAAAAGAGGAATTGCGTACTCAGGTTTTGGATATGTCTAAGAAAATTCGGCATCGTGGTCCGGACTGGAGTGGTGTTTATACTGGGGATAATGCTATTTTGAGTCATGAGAGGCTTTCGATTGTTGATCCTTTGTCTGGAAAACAGCCTTTGGTTAGTGATGACGGAAAGATTATTCTTGCTGCGAATGGGGAGATTTATAATCACAAAGAAATAAGGAAGGAATTTGAAGGAAAATATAATTTTCAGACTGGTTCTGACTGTGAAGCGATTATTCCTTTATATAAAAAGTTTCGGGAAAGTGGTGATTTTACTTTGATGATTGAAAAACTGAGTGGAATTTTTGCTTTTGCGCTTTATGACAGTGAAAATGATGTTTATCTTGTCGCCCGAGATGAGATTGGTGTTATTCCGCTTTATCAGGGATGGGATAAAGCTGGTCGTTATTATGTAGCTTCGGAATTGAAGGCTCTGGAAGGTGAGTGTCAGACTATTGAAGAGTTTCCAAACGGTCATTATTTTTATTCGAAGGATGAAAAACCTGTGCGCTGGTATAAGCGTAAGTGGGAAAATTTTGATGCTGTAAAAAATAATCCTCGTGCTACTGATGATAAAGGGGAAATAATTAATCCTAGTGTGATTGAAAAGGTGCGCAACGGGCTTGAATCGGCTGTGAAACAGCAGCTTATGAGTGATGTGCCTTATGGTGTTCTTTTGAGTGGCGGTTTGGATTCTTCTATCATTGCTGCTATTACTCAGAAATTTTCTAAGAAGCGTATTGAAAGTGATTCTAAGGAAGCTGCATGGTGGCCTCAGCTTCATAGTTTTGCGATTGGTCTTGAGGGTAGTCCTGATTTGATTGCGGCTCAAAAAGCAGCTGATTATATTGGTACGGTTCATCATGAGGTGCATTTTACTATTCAAGAAGCTTTGGATGCGTTACCTGATGTGATTTATCATATTGAAACTTATGATATTACGACTGTTCGCGCTTCAACTCCCATGTATCTTCTTGCTAGAGTGATTAAATCTATGGGTATAAAGATGGTTTTGAGTGGTGAAGGTTCGGATGAATTGTTTGGTGGTTATCTTTATTTTCATAAGGCACCGGATGCTAAGGAATTTCATGAAGAACTTGTGAGAAAAATGAGTAAGCTGCATTTGTATGACTGTCTGCGTGCTAATAAGTCGCTTATGGCTTGGGGTGTTGAAGGTCGTGTCCCATTTTTGGACAAGGAGTTTATTGATATTGCTATGTCACTGAATCCTTCTGATAAAATGAATATTCGGTTGCCAGATGGTAAGCAGCGTATGGAAAAATGGATTTTGAGAAAAGCGTTTGAGGATATGCTTCCAGAAGAAATTTGTTGGCGTCAAAAGGAGCAGTTTTCTGATGGTGTTGGCTATAACTGGATTGATACTCTCAAAAAAATGACTGAAGAGAAGGTTAGCGATGCTGAATTTGCCCGTCGAGAGAATCGTTTTCCTGTGAATCCTCCAAAAACGAAGGAAGAATATTATTATCGTGAGATTTATAGCAAACTTTTTCCAAGTGATAGTGCTGCAAAAGTTGTACCGCACGAAGCTGGAGTTGCTTGTTCTACTGCAAAGGCTTTGGAATGGGATGCTGCATGGAAAAATATGGATGAACCTTCGGGTCGTGCAATTGCTGGGGTTCATGATAAGGCTTATTAGATTAAGTCAAGTAAGTCAAGGTCTGTCCCCATTTAATATTAGAATGGAAGTATTGATGTATATGAGGTTTGTCCCTGTTTATATACTTTGTTTTACAGTAGGAAATATTTATCAATATGAATGATATTTTGAACGAACTTTGTGATACTCAAGTTTACTCAATCTATAAACAGGTAGAGTCTGTTTATCAGAAAATCCGGTTTGCTCAGGCTGAATGGTATAAAAAAACACAGTTTTTCTGTCCTGAAGGTTGTGGTGAATGTTGCAGAAACTTTGAACCTGACCTTTTGGAATGTGAAGCTATTTTTATGGCTGTGTGGCTTTTACAGAATCAAAAAGAGACAGCTCTAAAAGTAATTAATGGAGAGTTTCCTTTTATGAAGAATAATGGATGTCCATTTTGGGATGAAAATTCTCCTTATCACTGTACGATATATGAAGGAAGAGGATTTATTTGCAGACTTTTTGGAGCAAGTGGTTTTCATTCCAAAGAAGGCGATACTATTTGGAAACCGTGCAAATACTATCCTACTGATTTACTTAGAAAACAGAAAATTCCTTTGAGTCATAAACAATACTCTCATGAAGAAATGGAGCTGATTTTCGGTACAATACCACCTGTTATGAGTGATTTAATGCAGCAAGCTGTAGAAATTCAACCTAATCAAACTGAAACAAAGTTGCTTCGTGAAATTCTTCCAACAGTTCTAAAGCGTATTAACTGGATTTTACAGCTTAAAAATCAATCAGATAATGATGATGACAACGGAAATGATACAACGCCTCTAGCTAGTTGACAAAAAAACAAAAAAAACAGGGACAGACCTTGATTAAGTGTTGTTTAAGTTATATTTAGCCAGTTCTTCCTAG
>CAMBMW010000027.1 GCA_945868875.1 uncultured Treponema sp. | reverse complement strand
GCAGGGACAGACCTAAATTGAAAACAAAATTGTTACTGAGTTTTGGCAAGAATGATTTTTTTTTCATGATGTTTATTCTTATATGACAAAACTCGAAGCATGTGCAAACAAAACGTACAGTGGTGTTTCAACAATCAGCACATGCAGGGACAGACCTAAATTGAAAACAAAATTGTTACTGAGTTTTGGCAAGAATGAATTTTTTTCATGATGTTTATTCTTATATGCCAAAACTCGCAGCATGTGCAAACAAAACGTATACTGGTGTTTCAACAACCAGCACATGCAGGGACAGACCTAAGTTTTTTATCGATTCGTTTGCTACATTTCAAAAAAAATGCTATGATTAAAACTATGAAAATTATTACTTCGCAATTTAATGAAACTGAATTTCAAAAAAATCAGAAAAAAACAAATCTCAAAAAACTATTAAAAATCACTGTTTTAGTCATTCTCCTGTTAAGCTTAAGTTTTTGTACAATCATAGCGGTACGGGCGTTCGGTTTCAAAAAAAGCACTTCTGCAAAACCTTTGACACAGGTTCAAATTCAACAGTTTGAATCATTTCTGGTTCAAAACTATCCGCAGAATTATCAGATATTAAAAAATCTTCCATATAATATTTCTGAACCAAAGCTGGATGTTTGGGCAAATTCTGCAATTATCATAGACACTTCAAACGGGAATATTCTTTATGAAAAAAATGCCGATAAAATCATCCCGCCTGCAAGCATGACAAAACTTTTTGCGATGTATGTTGTGGAAGAAGAAGTTTCAAAAGGAAATCTTTCTTATGAGCAAAAAATTCCGCTGCCTCCAGAATCATGGGCTTGCAATATGCCACCTCGTTCTTCGTTAATGTTTTTAGGCAAAGGTCAAAATGTTACACTCGAAGAGCTACTTTTAGGATTATCCATTTGTTCAGGAAATGATGCAGCTTACGCACTGGCATATATAACTTGCGGAAGTATGGAAACTTTTGTGGAACGCATGAATCAGGTGGCAGAAAATCTTGGGCTCCAGAACACGCATTTTGTGGAAAGTTCTGGTTACAGTGAAAATAATACTACAACGGCAAGAGAGATGGCTGCATTCTGCAGGATTTATATCCAAAATCATCCTGAATCAATAAAAAGATTTCATTCAGTTTTAGATTTTACATATCCAAAAAAACATAATCTTGCAGATGGTGATGTCATTCAGGCGCAGGATTTTTCAAAAGGAATTCCTGAACACATTACCATGCCGATTACTCAAAAAAATACAAATCCACTTCTTGGAAAACTAGAAGGAGTAGACGGATTGAAAACTGGTTACATCGATGAAAGTGGCTATAATCTTTCGCTTACGGCAGTCAGAAATGGAACAAGATTTTTAAGTGTCACGATGGAAGGTCCTGGCAATTCTTCTGTCGAAGGGCAAAAAGGTCGGGTTCACGATGGAACAGAACTTATGGAATGGGCTTTTTCTTCGTTTGCAGATTTTTCGTTGGAAATGTACAGCCATCCATATTTCGTCAGAGTTTTTGGGGCAAAAGAAAAGGGTATTAACTTAATTCCCGCATTGACGGACAAAACACTGTCAGTTCCATACGTTTACGGCGAAAATATGGAAGAAAATCTTCAGAATGTCAAAGTTTATCTGAATATTGAAAATCTATACGGCAGTGTAAATGCAGGCGACATTTGCGGAAACATTAAAATTTATCTGGAAGAATATCTTTTGCTGGAAATTCCCCTACTGGCAGACAGAACGGTTTCCCGGTCAAATTTTGTAATCAGACTGGCTGATAGAATTGTTCAAAAAACGGCAGATATTATTTCAGATTAGAATTATTGATTACAACTTTATTAAAAAAACGTTGTACTAGGGGAAATCCCCTATACAAATTTCCATTTTATACTTGATTTTTATTCGATATATTATTACTATTAACAGTATTGATTATGTAAAATAGCTTTTTCTTTTTTTAGAGGCTATCGGAGGTAAAAAATGTCATTAAAGAAAACCTTTTCAAAAGATGGAAAAACATGTACTGTAGTTTTTACTGTAAATCCAGAAGCTGCTGCAGGTGCAGAAAAAGTATACTTGGTTGGAGAATTCAACAGTTGGGATGAAACTTCTCTTCCTATGAAAAAAAATCCTGATGGTTCTTTTTCTATTAAAAAAATGTTAGATACAAATGCATCTTATCAGTTTAGATATTGTCTCGACGGCAATCGCTGGATTAATGACTGGAAAGCAGACAGATATGTTCGTTCAGAACTCGCAAATGATGATAATTCTGTAGTTGATACAACTGTTCCAAAAGAAGATAAGGTTTCAAAAAAGCCTGCTCCTAAAACAGCAAAAAAAACTACTGCAAAAAAACAAAATAATTAAAAAAAATAGATTTTAGTTATTGACAAAGTGAGTAAAAATTATTATTATAATACTCACTTATTCCCCGATTGTGTAATGGTAGCACTTCAGATTCTGGTTCTGACTGTGGGGGTTCGAATCCTCCTTGGGGAACTCAAGCTGAATCAGTGGATGGTTCAGCTTTTTTTTTGGCTCCTTCGAATATCGGTTTAGTTCGTGACCCTCTCAAGGTCGAAAGACGGGTTCGACTCCCGTAGGAGCTATTTTTTTTGTCTTTTTTTATAATATATTTATATCTTTTTTTTGACTTCAAATCCATTATAAATTATAATTAACTTTGTTCAGAGATTAAAAAAGTGTTAAAAATGGAGATTTTGCTGTAATATATGAGCGAAAGTTTAAAAAAAGATGCTTTTGACAGGCTTGTTGCCGGATTAAGTTCAGAAGATAGGGCAGAAATGCTTTATAATATAAATAAAAATCTTTCTCCGACTGTAGAACTAACTGAAAATTCTACTACCGATTCATCTGCAAATGTTTCCCTTCATACAAAATATGCTCAGGAGTCTTTTTTTTATCGTTTGTTTTTGTGGTTTCGAAGTCTTCTTTGCAAAAAAAATGTTGAATCTATTTATAATGATGATATAATAAGTGCTCTGGCAAGAAGAGTAAATAAAAACCATCCGGGATTGATTAATCATAGGATTAAAGTTATTGATTCGATTTTTTACAATCGTCTGAAGGATTTAAAAGAAGCCGCAGATTTTTTTAAACCATACTTTCAGAATATTAAGGACAATTCTGGAGAGTTTTATGTGTTTTTAGGTTCGTTTATCATTCCAGAAATGGTAGCGGAGATAAATTCAAGCGCTGATCCTTTTTCTTTAGGATTTGATGTAGAACCAACTGTTGAAGTGAAAAAAAATCTTATGCGTCGGCTTGATGATTTGCTTGAGCAGATGGAACGAACAAAAAGATCATTATTATATGAAGCATTGATCTCTATTAATTGGCTTAAAGAGTTTTCAGAACTGCCTTTTGTTCACTTTATTTCGCAGTTTACAAATATAACTGGAAGTTCTTATACCTGTCCATATAAAAATTCATTACTTGATTATGACAAATTTGCAGCTGTTTTTACAAATGTTCAGACAGTACCAAATGAATTGCTGGAAACTATTTTTCTTTTTTCACAGCGAAAGGGTTTATCAAAGAATGTTTCGAATAAAGATATGGAAAATGCAATAAAAGAGTTTTTGAGAATTGCAAATCAAAATCTAAGTCGTATTCAGATTTTTATATCTTCTGTACCAGTTACAAGAATTGGGAAAATCATTAATGATAATTTTGACTGGATTGCTGGAAATATTTCGGGAATAGAAAACTGGTTTCCAGTTTTTAAAAGTCAATGGCGCAAGATTATTGAACTGAGATGGGCAGATTGGGTTCGTGAACGCAAAAAGAATGTACTTTCCATGTCACTTCTTGCAGATTTTGAGCTTACTGAGTTTCCTTACTGCAGTGAAAGACCATGGGCATCTTTGTGGAGTAGAATTCCATTCACTTATGAATTGACTGCAGGTTTTTTGTCCTGGTTTGTAAAAGAAAAATTTAATGAATATGATGCAATTTTGACAGAGGTTTTAACTGAAGGTGTTTTTGAACGTTCTCAGAATAAAACTGAATATTCAGAAGGTTTTAATCTTTTTATGGATGCAAATAAGAATATGCTTAATTTTCTGGAAAAAATTTCTCCAAAAGGAGAAACAGGACTTTTGTTTAATGAAATAAAAGAACAGCATATTCATTCTTTTCAAGTGCAGAATAAAATAGATTCCATGTTCAGTTCAATAGAAAATGAGATTAAATCAATTACTACTGATTTTGTAAAAGGCGGCAGATTGATGGAAGCTGTTTTTCGTGGCTTTTTTGACTCAAACTCTGACGGCATTCATTTTTCACTACAGAATATAAACACCATAAAAGGTCACCAGAATACTGCATGGAAAGACAAACTTAAGCAGACGGCAAAAGAATTAAAAAAGGCTATTTACTATCTTCTGGAATTGCAATCTATAGATGAGGCAGCTGCCAATGATTAGTGATTTTATCACCTTTCCGTTTATAAGAAATGGAATCGCTTTAGAGAATAAAGATGCTCCTGTTTGCGGATTGACTGTGCGTTCCTGTGGTTCTATGCGTTTTCGCTGGAATGAAGAAAACGATTTACGTCAAAAAAAATTTTCTCAGATTTCTAAAATATTTGACGGAAAAACTTTTGTTCCAGTGGAATTGAATCACACAAAAATTGTCTATGATGTAAAAAATTCTGATGATACAAAAGGATTTGTGGGAGATGGAATAATTACTTTGAATAGAAATCTTATTCCTACCGTTACTGTTGCCGATTGTGTACCCATCTATTTTTTTGACCCGATTACTCGTGTTTTTGGAATTGTTCATTCTGGATGGAAAGGAACTGGAATTATAAAGGAAGCATTAGAACTTGCACACAAAAATTATAATGCACAGCCACAAAATTTCTGTATTGCAATTGGACCTCATATTCATGAGTGCTGTTACATTGTTGATTCTGTTCGTGCAAAATATTTTTCTGATAATTTTGGAAGCGAATGTTTAAAACCGCTGGAACAAAACGTTCACGTTGATTGGAAATTCTCTCAATCCTGCACAGAAAAAAAACTTTATAGACTTTCTCTTGCAAAGGCAAATCTATTTATTCTGCAAAAACTTGGCATTCCAAAAGAAAACATTTTTATTCATGAAGACTGCACCTGCTGTTCCAAAAATGGCTTTTACGGTTCAAATCGTCGGGAAACTCTTGAAACTGGAAAAAGCGACTGTTTTACTGCGCAGGCTGCGTTTATTGTTTATTGATTTTTTTTAGTCAATCGAAATAAATAAAAAAAGGTGGTTTGAATAGCCACCTTTTTTTATTGAGGGAGTAGTACAACCCCTCAAAACGGCGAAGTCAAGGCTTTAAGCGTTAGCGTGCCTTGACTCGACGTATTCATAATAATAAAGATTTTTTTTAAACTGATTAAAGAGGGATGTTTCCGTGTTTTTTCAAAGGTTTATTTGTAAAAATCTTTGTTTCAAGGAAATCAAAACTTGCAACAATTCGTTTGCGTGTTTCTTCTGGTTGAATTATTTCAGTAATGTAGCCGCGTTCTGCTGCAATATAAGGAGTCATGATTTCTGATTTATATTTTGCTGTTGCATCTGCAATTTCCTGTGCTTTGTTTGGATCTTTTAATTCTTTTGCATAAAGAATTTCAATAGCACCTTCTGCACCCATTACAGCAATTTCAGATTTTGGCCAAGCATAAACAAAATCAGCTCCAAGGTGTTTAGAACACATTGCAATGTAAGCACCACCGTAAGCTTTACGCAAAATTACAGTAAGTTTTGGAACAGTTGCTTCAGAATAAGCATAAATTACTTTTGCACCGTGGCGGATAATTCCTTTTTGTTCTTCCTGAGGACCTGGAACAAAACCTGGAACATCAACAAAAGTCAAAAGTGGAATATCAAATGAATCACAGTATCGTACAAATCTTGCAATTTTATCAGAAGCATCACAATCAAGAATACCACCAAGACCTGCCGGATTATTTGCAACAATGCCGACTGTTCTTCCTTCAATTTTACCAAATCCAACAACACAGTTGATTGCAAATTCTTTCATAATCTCAAAGAAAGATTCATCATCGATAACGCAATTGATAATTTCACGAACATCGTAACCCTGACGAGGATTTTCTGGAAGAATTTCCTGAATGTGTTTAGCAGCTTTTTTTTCGTTGAATTTAAATTCTTTTGAAGTTTCAACTTTATCACCAAAGTAGTGTGGTATGTAATCCAAAAGTTTTCTTACTTCTTCATAACATTCTTTTTCAGAATCACATCTGAAATGAGAAACACCTGATTTTTGAGCATGAATATTTGCGCCACCCAAATCTTCAGCTGAAATATCCATAAACATTACTGATTTTACAACTTTTGGACCGGTGATAAACATTTGGGTAACTTTATCAACAGTGAAGATAAAGTCTGTGATTCCAGGTGAATAAACAGCACCTCCAGCACAAGGACCTGCAATAATAGAAATCTGAGGAATTGCTCCAGAAGCTCTAACGTTTTGATTGAAAACATTTCCGTATCCGCCTAAAGCTTCAACTCCTTCTTGAATGCGGGCTCCACCCGAATCGTTAATTCCAATAACAGGACAGCGTGCATCAATTGCCATTTTTGTCAAATCAGCAATTTTGCGACCGTGCATGTGACCTAGTGTTCCGCCTTGAACTGTAAAGTCCTGAGCATATACGGCAACTTTTCTGCCATTTATTTTTCCAAAACCAGTGATAACACCGTCGTAAGGAATTTCTTTTTTATCCATACCAAAGCTTGTACAATTGTGTTTTACACCCTGATATGTTTCTACAAAAGAATCTTTGTCACAAAGGGCATGAATTCTTTCAATTGCATGGAGTTTTCCCTTTGCATGTTGTTTTTCAATATTGTATTCCATATTAACCTCAAAAATAGAATTTTTCAAAGCGTTAACAAAATGATATAAGACTTCCAAAGATTTGTCAATATGACAAAAATTAAGAAAAATGTCAAAATAAAGACATTTAAGGGTACGGGGATTTGACAGTTGTTTTGCACGTAAAATATCGCGTCTGGAATTAATCTGCACTTTTTAATTAATAGTAAAAGCCGAGAAAATATCTTCTGCTTTTGTTTGAAGTCTTTTGTCTTCAGTTTCCAAAGCTTTTTTTGTCGGAAGCCAAGGATATTTTTCACGGAGATTTTCTACTGCGGTAATTACATTTTTTTCTGTTAAGGCAAGTTGATTAAAATAATCGTTTTTAAATGTAATCGAACTGACAGGGACGGTTACAGTTTCTGTAGAAATGTCGGTAATCAGCCATCTGTTTTTTTTGAAAGTAAGAGTAAAATCTTCAAAAACTTTTTCTACTATAAACTGATTGTTTTCGCCTTCTGAGTGAATTAAATAATATTCTACATGGCGGACAGTCTGCATTTTGTTTTCCACAGGAAGATTATTTTCAGTTTGAACTGGAACAGGCTTGTCCTTTTTCTTTGGAAGTGAAATTTGAATTTCAACTGGTTCGCCATCAATCTTCAGATTTGTAACACCATAAACTCCAGAATTTGCATAACGTTCCATTGTTGTAGAAAACAAAAGCCAGTTTTCAGGTGTTGCAAAACCGTTGTCGTTTTCATAAACATGGCGTTGCTTGTCTAAAACATAAATCTGACTGACTGTGTCAACATGTTTTTGAGGTTTACGACCGTTCACAAGATTTGTGAGCAAAACCGTATCTTTTGAATTAACTCCATAAAAATATCCCAAAACAGTTTCAGTGGAAGAAAGTCCGATAGAGGTTTCTGAATTTCTGTTTGTTTGAATAGAATTTGCAATCAATGAACCTAAAATCACTGCAACTATCAGACATGTAATAATTACAGCAGAATTCCTTCTGATGCGGCGTTTTGCTTTTATTTTTGAATCCTGATTTTTTTGATATGCTTCTGCTTTTTCAAAAAAATCTTTTTCAGGTGGATTTTTCCGCTGTTCAAAAGAAATATTGTAAGCATTCTGGAGTAACTCTAAAGGGAATTCTGCGGTTGGAGTTAAATCTTCGCTTGTCTTTCCTTTTTGTTTTTTGCCGGGAATGTTCACGCTGTTTGAATTTAGTTTTAAAGCGTTGTTTACCGCCTGTGCAAAATCTTTGTCAATATTTTTTATGCACATTTGAAGTGGCAGAAATTTGCTGTCAAGAATATCAGCATTTCTTTCCACTTGATTTTCGCATGTGTAAGGAAATTTTTGAGTTAAAAAACGATATACAATAACGGCACGCTCAAAACAAATGGCTGGTAAATCGTAAATCGTTTGATTTATCCAGCATAAATGGTTTTGAGCATAGTCTTGAGTGGAAAGTGCATTTGCAGAAGTTTTAAAAAGTTCTTCGGGCAAAAATAAAACTTTTCCGTTTTCTTCATCCAGATTTTCAGGAATTTCAACAAGAATTCCGCCGGCACCAATCATTGGAATTTTTTTTCCAGAAAGTGCAGCGTCAGTCAGAGCCTGGCACACAAGTTTTACTGCACAAAAAAGAATGTCATAATCTTTTTTTGATTCACTTTTTTCTGCATTTTCAAAAAGTTCCAGAAGAGTATGTGTGTTTGATGAAAAAGGATTTTCTGCACAGTAAAAAACTATTCTTTGGTCATTTTCTTCTATACTATAAGATTTTACATCAGAAAATGACCATAAAGAAAAGTCTTTATCTGAATAAATCAACCCAGTTTGAGTAATGATTGATTCATAGTTCGTTTTTCCAAAAGAGTATTCATCAAGATTTGAACTAAGTCTAAGTTCGTCACCATTTATTGTAATCAGTTTTGCCATTAAATATTATCTTTTTCCTTTTGAATTATAAAGATATTTAAAATAATCCATATTTGTGCTGAAAGTAGCAGGATAATTCTTGAGATTTGTTTTGTATGATTCCATACTTTTCCAAAATGCGTAAAATTCAGGATCTTTGTTGTAGGCAGCAGCGTAAATTGCAGCAGCCTGAGCATCGGCATTACCTTTTATTTCTTCTGATTTTCTGTATGCTTCAGAGGCAATTGTGCGTTTGTCACTCTCAAGTTTACCAAGCCATTCAGCTTTTTTTCCTTCTCCAAGAGAACGGTAAGCCTGTGCAACTTGATTTCTGTCTTTTATCATTCTGTTGAATACAGATTCGGTTAATTCATCAGAATATTTAATTTGACGAGGAACAATGTCAATCAAATCAATTCCATATTCTGGAACAAGTTTGTTTGCTTCAAGCGTCATAAGGCGGCAAAGTTCACTTCGACCTTTTGTAACAATTTCATTATTTGTTGCATCGTTTACAAGACTGTCGATTTCTTTTGTTTCTTCATCTTTTTCATCTTCATTAGTATCTTTTGCATCATTGATGATATTTGACGAACGAACAATTTCGCTAAGTCTATTTTGTGTAATTACAGTGCGGCATGAAGAATCGATGATATCTGAGAGTTTGTTGTAAGCATTTTCAAGATTTGTAAAATTCTGATAGAATTTTGCAGGATCACTGATTCTCCATCGGGAAGTAGTGTCAACGATTATAAACTGATTTTCTTTTGTAGGAATGCGCTGTTCGTCTCCGTCCAAAGAAAGCACAAGTTTTGGATATGTTGTTACTTTATCCAAAAAAGGAATTTTAAAATGAAGCCCAGCTTCTGTATAAGTATTTACAATACTACCAAATCTAGTGATTACAACCTGATTTCCTTCATTGAGGATAAAAAGAGGTCCCATAAATAAAAATATAATAAAAAGTACAAGAATAACTACTAACCAAGTTACAAATTTTTTCATTGCTTTAGTCATAATATCTCCAATTTTGTAAGATAAATTCCGTTTATTCGTAAAAACGGATTATCAAATAAAATATTTTCAATTAAACTCATAAACTCAAAGAATAAAAAATTAATCTTTAAGATTTTTGATAGGTACAAGATTTTCAAGTTCACCATCTATTAGTGAAGGTTTTGTTTCTGAACCGAATATTTCATCCATTGTTTCAAGGTAAATACGTTCTTTTGTAACTTCTGGGGAACGTTTGTATTCTTCGTAAACTGCGTTAAATCTTGCAACGTCACCTTTTGCCATATTTACACGTTCTGCAGCATAACCTTCTGCAATTTGAATTTGACGGTCAGCTTCACCCTGAGCTTTTGGAATTTCAGCGTTGTAAGCTTCTTTTCCTTCATTTATAAATCTGTTCATATCCTGAGTTGCCTTGTTTACATCCTCAAAAGCATCCTGAACACCACTTGGCGGTACGATATTTTGCAGTTTTACGGCAATTACACTAATACCAAGCCCAAGCTGTTTGAAATTTTCATTCATCATTTCAAGACCGAGTGTTTCAATTGCTGTTCGTTCATTTCCCATTACGTCCAGAATTGCACGGTCACCAACAAGAGTATTGATTACAGAACGAGAAATATCTCTGATAGTCTGTTGTTTTTCATAGACACCAAAAAGCCATTGTTTTGGATCTACAATTCTGTACTGAATAATCCATTCTACATCAACAATATTCAAATCACCTGTAAGCATTGTACTTTCGTTTGAAATATTATTTTTGTATTCATTGTTTCTGCCACCTTTGACAGTTTTGAAACCAAATTGTTCAGTTTGAACAACTTTTACAGGTACGCGATATGCTTTATCAATTCCGAATGGAAGTTTTGTGTGAAGTCCTGCACCAACTGTCTGTGTATATTTTCCAAATCTAGTGATAACTGCGTTTTCAGTTTCGTCAACTACGTAAAAACTTGAAAAGCCTGCAATTACAACCATAATTAAGACAATCAGCCACGTCAAAATTGCAGGACCAATTTTCTTTTTCTTCTTTTTTTCTACTTGTTCATCAGCCATATTAAAATCCTCCTGATAGTATGGACAAACTTTGATTCAGGGGTTAATACAACCCCTGAAAACGAGCGAGTCAAGGCCTTGAGCGAAGCGTGCCTTGACCGGTCGTATTTTTTTTGAAAGCTTCAGTTTTTTTTGAGCTTATTATTTTTTTTAAAATCTAATGTAAAAGATATTATTATTCTGAAAAAAAAACAACAAAAAAATGAAAATCAGAGTATAATAATTAATAATTATGGAAGAAAAAAGATTAAAATCAAAAAACAACGAAAATGTTCAAAAGAATAATCGTCAGACAAAACCAAAAAATTCCAAAAAAGTGGAAAATCAGAAAAACTGTGACAGGGAAAAAACTCAAACTGTAAAGAAATCTTCTGGAAAAACAAAAGAACTGACAGTGTTGCAAAAAAATGAAAAATCACAAAGAAAAAATCTGAGTTCAGGAAAAGCCAATTCATTTTTAACAAAAATTGTTGTCCGCATTGTTACAATTGTTCTTCTTGCCATGTTTTTTTTGATTGCAGGCACCATTGCCATAAAAAAGATTACGAACGTCAATTATGAATCGAAATTTACGATTGTAAATCAGCAGCTTTTGTTCTGTCAGGAGTTGATTACAATGAAGTTTCAGTATTCTGATATTGTTTCGTTAAAAAAATCAATGGGACTTTCCAAAAGTTACAGTATTGTAAAATATAACGGAATTATCAGAGTTGGAATTGAGGATTTGTCTCAAACTGATGTAAAAATCACAAAAGATGGAAAAGAAGTGAGAATAAAATTGCCTCCTGTTTCCATTTTGGGAAATGAAATCACAAAACAGGAAGTTTTTGATGAAAAACAAAGCATTTTTGTGCCAATAACAACTCAGGAAATATTTGAAGAAATAGAGAATGCAAAAATTCAAATGCAGGAAGATATGATTGCCGAAGGGCTGATAGAAGAAGCACAGAAATATACGGAAAAAATTATAGAACAGTTTCTTTATTCTTCTGGTTTTGAAAAAGTGAAACTTGAATATGACCATCCATAAAATAAAGATAAAATAAAAATATAACATAATTTTATCTTTATTATGTTTATGTTTTATTGATTTTTGCAGTTGATTTTTGTTAAACTATAACTTATGTCTACTGTAAAAAAATTAGTTCACGGAATGGAAAAAAAATATGTAGTTCATTCTGTTTTGTCTCCAATCTGCATGATTGGTGAAGTTGTAATGGAAACTTTAATTCCATTGGTTATGTCCAAAATAATTGATGTAGGAATTGCAAATGCAAATCTAGCTTATGTTATAAAAACTGGTCTTTTGATGATTGGAATTGCTTGTGTTTCATTTACTAGTGGTGTACTTGGAACTGTTTTTTCCACAAGCGCAGCGCAAGGTTTTGCTTTTAATCTTCGACAAAGACTTTACAACAACATTCAAACATTTTCTTTTGGAAATATCGATAAGTTTAGTACTGCCTCACTCGTTACGCGCCTTACAACTGATGTAAATATGATTCAAAATGTTTACAGAATGTTGATTCACATGTGCGTCCGCTCTCCTTTTATGCTTATTGCTGGAACTTTTATGGCATTTAAAATCAACAGTGAACTTGCAGTTTTATTTTTAATAGCAGTTCCTGTTATTGCTGTAGCAATTTTAACTTTATCTTCTATAGCGCATCCTCGTTTCAAAAAAATGATGAAAAAAATAGATGTCGTAAATGCAACTGTTCAGGAAAATCTGGTGGGCATTCGTGATGTAAAAGCGTTTGTTCGCGGTGATTTTGAGGAAGATAAGTTTTACAAAGTTGCTGGTGATGTAAAAAATGCGCAGGTAAAAGCAGAAAAAGTTTTAATCTTTATGATGCCGCTTATGCAGCTTATCATGTATGTCTGTATGATTGTCGTGATGTGGCTTGGTGGTAAACAGGTTGTATTTGGTACTATGAAATCTGGCGAACTTATCAGCTTTTTTACATATGTAACCCAAGTTTTGTCAAGTTTGATGTTTTTGGGAATGATTTTCATTTCTATAGTTATGGCAAGAGCCTGTACGGAACGAGTTTTGGAAGTTTTAGATGAACAACCTGATATCAAGAATCCTGAAAATCCAGTTATGACTGTAAAAGACGGAAGTATTGAATTTGAAAATGTTAGTTTCAGTTACAATAAGGATATTTCGAATTGTGTACTTTCTGATGTAAGTCTGAAAGTGGAAAGTGGACAGGTTGTTGGAATAATTGGTGGAACAGGTTCTTCAAAAACTACTTTGGTTTCACTCCTTCCTCGTCTTTATGATGCAACTTCTGGAAAAATCAAAATTGGTGGAGTTGATGTGCGTGATTATGACCTGGAAGTTTTGAGGGATGCAGTTTCTGTAGTTTTACAAAAAAATGTTCTTTTCAGTGGCACAATCAAAGAAAATCTTAGATGGGGAAATGAAAATGCAACGGACAGTCAGATTGAAAAAGCGTGTCAGGCTGCAGATGCTGAATCATTTATTAAAAACCTGCCGGATGGATATGAAACAAATCTTGGACAGGGCGGAGTAAATGTTTCAGGCGGCCAAAAGCAGCGTCTTTGCATTGCGCGCGCACTTCTGAAAAATCCAAAAATTTTGATTCTTGATGACAGCACCTCAGCTGTAGATACAGCAACAGAAAGTCGCATCAGAAATGCATTAAAAGAGATTGCTCCAGATACAACAAAAATCATTATTGCTCAGAGAATTTCTTCTGTAAAAGAAGCCGACGTGATTTTTGTACTGGATGAAGGCAAACTGAACGGATTTGGAACTCATGAACAGCTTTTGAAAACAAATGAAATTTATCGTGAAGTTTATGAAAGTCAGCAGCAGGGCAGCGGAGATGCAGACCTTGCAGGAGAAGAATAATGCCACCAGTAAAAAAAGGTTTTGCAAAACCAAAAAATGCAAAAAAAACTATTTCGCGTTTATTGCGATACATGGGAAGTTACAAGTATTTTTGGATTCTTGTATTTATTTGCGTTCTGTTGAGTTCGGGTGCTTCTGTACTTGGCAGTTATTTGATTAAACCTGCATTAAATGATTATATTATTCCTTTGATTGGTAAACAGAATCCAGATTTTTCAGGATTTTTAAAGTTGCTGGCAGGAGTTTTTTGTCTTTTCCTTGTCGGAGTACTGGCATCTTGGATAAACAACCGTTTGATGCTTCATATTTCAACAAATCTTCTATTTAATGTGCGCATTGATTTGTTTTCAAAACTGGAAAAACTTCCTATCAAGTTTTATGATTCACATACTCACGGAGAATTGATGTCGCGTTTTACAAACGATACTGATACAATGCGAGAAATGATGAGTCAGACTGTTCCTCAGCTTTTATCATCAATAATAACTGTAATTGCAGTATTCTCTATGATGATTGTTTTAAGTCCAATGCTTACAGTAGTAATGATTCTGACAATGATTTTCCTATTTCAAATCATCAAGTTTGTGGGAAAACGTTCTGTTGCTTCTTTCCGTGAAAATCAAAAAAGCGTTGGAGAATTAAACGGATTTATAGAAGAAATGATTGAAGGTCAGAAAGTTGTAAAAGTTTTCAATCATGAAAAAAAGGCAATTTCCGAATTTCAACAGTTAAATGAAAAACTTCGAAAAGCAGGCACTGCGGCTATGACTTATGGTGGAGTTATGGGACCAATCACAAATAATACAAGTCATGCGCAGTATGCTGTTGTTGCGATTATTGCATCTGTCTTTATGATTTTGGGACAGTCGCATGAAAACTTTTTGAACTGGTTTACTGGTGCATTGAATCTTGGAACTATTGCAGCGTTCTTGCAATATACACGTTCGTTCACACAGCCAATATCACAAATTAGTCAGCAGGCAAACAGTGTTTTGAATGCTCTTGCGGGTGCGGAACGAATTTTTGCGATTATCGATGAAGAGCCGGAAGTTGACATGGGAGAATTTTCTCTTGTGAATGCTTTTGATGCTAAAAATTCTGACGGTAGTACAAAACTTGTTCAATCTTTTGCAAATACTGGTGAATGGGCATGGAAAAATCCAGCTGATAATTCACTCAGTCAATTGAGAGGAGAAGTGATTTTTGACCATGTAACTTTCGGTTATACACCTGCAAAAACCGTTCTTCATGATATTTGCATTCACGCAAAACCAGGTATGAAAATTGCACTTGTAGGTTCAACTGGTTCTGGAAAAACAACAACAATTAATTTACTTACACGTTTTTATGATGTTCCAGAAGGAAATGGATCAATCACTTATGACGGTATTCCGCTAAATCAAATAAGTAAATCATCATTGAGAAAATCTTTGGGAATGGTTCAGCAAAACACTCATCTGTTTACAGGTACAATTCGTGAAAATATCCGTTTTGGAAATTTGGAAGCATCTGATGCACAAGTTTATGAAGCAGCAAAACTTGCAAATGCCGATCATTTTATCCGTCATCTTGAAAATGGATACGATACAGTCATTTCTGGTGATGGTTCAAGTTTAAGTCAGGGACAGTGTCAGCTTTTAGCGATTGCACGTGCAGCTGTTGCAAATCCCCCTGTATTAATTCTTGACGAAGCTACGTCTTCTATTGATACAAGAACGGAAGCCCTTATTGAAAAAGGAATGGACAGTCTTATGGCTGGTCGTACATCCTTTGTAATAGCACATAGACTTTCTACTGTTAGAAATGCTGATGAGATTATTGTTCTTGAACATGGAAATATTATTGAACGAGGAACTCACGAGCAGCTGATTGCAGCAAAAGGAAGGTATTATTTCCTTTATACTGGAAATAAAATTTCTTTTGATGAGTAGCAGATAAGTCATAAAATCCGCTTTTCGGTTCTGATTCACAGATTAAAAAACGCACAATTATGCACCATACGTTTTTTTTGGAGCAGAAACTATAATTGTAAATCTCGCTTTTTCCTGAGTTTTGGTAAAACTACAATTTCAGTTAATGAAGGTGAAGAATATATCGCCAAAACTCTCGGCTCGTGCAAACTATACGTTCTCTGGTATGACAATCTTACAGCACGAGCCAGCGGCAGCCCCAAAAAAAGTCTTTTTGCCCTGTGTCTCACTCCCTCGCGCCAACTTTTATGAAAATATTTTTTATAATACGTTTGCCCTGTCCCCCTTACTAACTTTTCAGGATATTTTTTATAATACGTTTGCCCTGTAATCAAATGATATAAAATGATATGTTGTAATCAAAATAAAAATATATTATAATAGTTTTTCAAAAAAAGTTGACATCGTTGAGAAAAAATTAAAACTGTCTGATTTTTACAAAAAGTCTGTCTGGTGCGGACCGATTGTTAATGATAATTATTTTGTTGTGAGGAATGTGAATGAAAGCAATTGAACTTGAAAAGGCATACGATCCTAAATCTTTTGAAGACCGTATCTACAACGACTGGGAATCTAAAGGTTATTTTAAACCTGCGAGCGATGAATCTTCGCCAGTACACTGTCAGTGTGATAAGTGTCAGGGAAATTATACAGTCGTCATTCCTCCTCCAAACGTAACAGGTGTTCTTCACATGGGACACGGTCTTAACAATACTCTTCAGGATATTGTAGTTCGCTATCATCGAATGAAAGGCGATAATACACTTTGGGTAACTGGAACAGACCATGCAGGAATCGCTACTCAAAACGTTGTAGAACGTCAACTCAAAAAAGAAGGTTTAACTCGAAATGATTTGGGACGTGAAAAGTTTTTAGAACGCACCTGGAAAGTTAAAGAAGACCATCACAATATTATTGTAAAACAACAGAGAAAACTTGGAAACTCAACTGACTGGGAACGTGAACGTTTTACTTATGATGAAGGACTGTCAAAAGCAGTTCGAGATGTTTTTGTAACGCTTTATGAACGTGGTTTGATGTATAAAGGAAACAGACTTGTAAACTGGTGTCCTCGTTGTGGAACGGCTCTTGCTGATGATGAAGTGGACCATGAAGATACTGCTGGAGCAATGTATCATCTTTATTATGAATATGCTGATGGTTCTGGAAAGATTGAAGTTGCAACAACTCGTCCTGAAACTTTCTTTGGTGATACAGCTGTTGCAGTTAATCCAAATGATGAGCGCTACAAATCAATTGTGGGTAAAAAAATAAAACTTCCTTTAACTGGCAAAGAAATTCCGATTATTGCTGATGAATATGTTGATATGGAATTTGGAACAGGTATGGTAAAAATCACACCAGCTCACGACCCAAATGACTGGGAAGTTGGAAAAAGACATAATCTTGAAGTAATCAATCTTTTAAATCCAGATGGAACCTTAAACGAAAATGTTCCTGAAAAATATCGTGGATTAACTTGTGCAAAAGCAAGAGTTCTCGTAATCGAAGATTTAACAAATGCAGGTCTTTTCAAAAGTGAAGAAAAGATGAATCACTCAGTAGGAAAATGTTACCGCTGTAAAACTGTTGTTGAACCTTATCTTTCTGCACAGTGGTTCGTAAAAATGAAACCGATGGCAGACAAAGCCCTTGAAGCATGGAAAAAAGGTGAAATTGTTTTCTACCCGCGCAAATGGGAAAATACTTACGAACATTGGCTCACAGGCATCAGAGACTGGTGTGTAAGCCGTCAGATCTGGTGGGGACACAGAATTCCTGCATGGTATTGTGAATGTGGAGAAACAATTGTAAGTCGTGAAGATCCTGACTGTTGTCCTAAATGTGGATCAAAAAATCTTACTCAGGATCCTGATGTTCTTGATACTTGGTTTAGTTCATGGTTGTGGCCTTTTTCAACTTTGGGATGGCCAGAAAATACTCCAGATTTACAAAAATTCTACCCGACAACTGCCCTTGTTACTGCATACGACATTATCTTTTTCTGGGTAAGCCGCATGATAATGGCAGGACTTGAGTTCACAGGCAAAGCTCCGTTCCATGATATTTATATTCATGGTCTTGTTCGCGACAAGCAGGGACGCAAAATGTCTAAATCTCTTGGAAACGGAATGGATCCTCTTGAGATTATTGATATGTACGGTGCTGATGCACTGAAGTTTACTCTCGGATTTATGTGTGCACAAGGTCAGGATATTCTGATTGATAAAGATTCGTTTAAACTTGGTTCACGTTTCTGCAATAAAGTATGGAATGCAAGCCGTTATCTTTTGGGAAATCTTGAAGGACGTAACCTTGTTCCAGTTTGTGATGAAGATTTGACTGAACTTGATTTATGGATTTATGCACGGTTAAATAATGCTGCAAAAATTGCAAGAGAAGCGTTGGAAAGTTACCGATATAATGATGCAGCTAGTGCTCTTATGGAATTTTTCTGGAATGAATTTTGTGACTGGTATGTTGAAGCTACAAAAATTAATTTCAAAAATGGTGATGATAAGGAAAAAGACCGTCAGGCTACAGTTTTGATGAATATTCTTGAAGAATCTTTAAGATTGTTGCATCCATACATTCCTTTTGTTACAGAAGAAATCTATCAGAAACTTCCGCTTGCTGAACTTGTTTCAACCCGAAAAGGAAAGATTATTACAAACTCAAATTATGTCGGCATGCTTATAAATGCACCTTACCCTGAAGTTGTTTCAGAACGTGAAAATGATGAAATTCAGGAACGCTTTGATGCTCTTAAAGATTTGATTGCAAAAGTTCGTGCTGCAAAAGTTGATTGTGGAATTGATCCTGCTGTAAAGATTAATATTGCTATTAAAACAGAAAAGGGCAGTGCTGCTGAAGTTGCAAAAGAAAAGGTAGAAATGATTCAGCTTTTGGCAGGTGTTGCAAAAGTGGAATTTGTGGAATCAAAACCTGCTTCGTCTATTGGAACTGTAGGAAAAGGATTTGAAGCTTTTGTTCTTGTGGACGAAAGCATAAATAAAGAACAGCTTCTGTCTCGTTTCCAGAAAGCTATGGAAAAAGAACAGGGATATGCAAGAATGAGTGAAAATAAACTCAATGGAAACTTTGCAAAACATGCTCCTCAAAACCTTGTAGATGAAGAAAAAGCTCGTCTTGCTGAAAGCCAAAAGAAGATTGCAACTCTTGCTGCATATATTGAAGAGTTAAAATAAAATCTGGGCGTTGCGGGGCAGGAATTATTTAAATTTTGCCCCGCTAGAGAGGGTAGCAAAAGCCCTTTGGGCTGACGCGAGGGAGAGACTTCTCCCTCCTGAATTTTTATTATTAAAGGAGTGTAAGATAAAACCGCTAAAATAACGCGGCTTTATCTTACACTGAACTGCTGTTCCTCATTACATTACGGAACAGTGTAAAAAGTCAATCGATTGTTGAAACAATCTTCTTGACTTTTTATGGGAGTGTCGCATATGGTAAAACAAAAGTATGTAATGAATGTTGAACGTTCTCAAAAAATGGATTTGCAGAAAATGCAAAAACTTAGCGATATGCGACTTGCTCCATATATGCAGCTTGCAACTGGTTTGATTGGAAAAGCTCGTCATGCCGGTGGAAATATGTTTCGTCACCAAATGGATACTCTTGCCATTTTGATTGATTACGGTTATATCGATTCTGTTTTACTTAAAGCATCGATTGTGCATGATACTGTTGAGGATATTCCTGATTTTGATAAAAACCAGATTATTAATGCGGATGATGAAGGGCAGCAGGTTTTAGATTTGGTTATGGAAGTGACCCGCCGTTCTGATGAAGATAAACGTGCTTTTTTGCATAGAATTCTTGACACTGGAAGTCAAAAAGCAAAAATTTTGAAATGTGCTGACAGAATTTCAAATATGATTTCGCTTGGATATGTAACTGACCCGAAATTTATTGAACGATATTGTGATGAAACTGAGTTTTTTCTTTTGCCGATGTCACTTGAAATTGATTTTAATATGTATCAGGAATTGATTAATTTGATTATGACGCGCAGACGGTATCTTGAGGACGGCGGATATTTTGATAACAGGCATAAAGAAACTTCAAGTGCTGACAGTAATAAATAATTAATTTTTAATGTAGACTATTTTGAAGAAATGCGTTATTCTTATAGTAATTAATCTTTAATCTAA
>CAMBMW010000026.1 GCA_945868875.1 uncultured Treponema sp. | reverse complement strand
CCTGTAATCGAAGAAACTCCAGTTGTTGAAGAAACTTTTACCGAAGATGAAATTGTATTCGACGACACTTCAGATTCAGAAGAATCTTTTGATACAATTATTTCTGATGAACAGTCTCATAATGATCTTAGTTTTGATTTTGAAAATGAATCTCTTGAAGAACCTGAAGTAGAAAGTATTTCTGAAATATCAATAGATGACACTTTTGAAGAAGATTTGCCAGAAGAAATTTCTATTCCAAAAGAAGATGATATTTTTGTTGAATCAGATTCACAGAATTTTATGGAATCAGACTCAACAAAAGATGAAAGCGATACTATTGTTGATGAATCTGAATTGACAGAAGAGCCGTTTGAAACCGTTGATTCATTTGACAATGAACAAACTGATGATGATATCCCAACTGTGGAAAAACTTTTGGAAAATCAGGACACAGCCTCTATTTTAGAAAGCGATAAAGAAGCGTTTGAAAGAGATCAGATGACTGAACAGGATGAAGTTTCTGTTGAAGAAATTCAAGCCGAAACTCAACCCGAGCAGGAAAATCTTGAAGGTGATTTTATTGAACTTGCAAATTCTGACATTTTAGATCAGGAACCTGTTATTGAAGAAACAGCTGTTGACATTGACACTGAACAAGATAATCTACAGGAAGATTCTGTAAATGAGACGGTATTTGATACATTTGAAAATATTTCCAGTGAACCTGAACAGAACAGTTTTAGCGTTGATTTTGATGATTCATTAACTGAACAAATTATTGA
This sequence comes from uncultured Treponema sp., assembly GCA_945868875.1. Lineage (GTDB taxonomy): Bacteria > Spirochaetota > Spirochaetia > Treponematales > Treponemataceae > Treponema_D. The sequence continues at coordinate 19,671 of CAMBMW010000026.1, read as the reverse complement.
AGAACCTGAATTAACAGAACAAAATGAACCTGAGATTCAGCCAGAGGTTTTAGAAGATGAATTAGATACAAAAGAAAAAACTGATACAGTTGAAACTGTTCAAACTCAAAAACCATTGAGTCAAGATTTGATGCAGGATGTAAAATCACTTTTGGTTTATATGGATCAGCTTTTGGAAGATTTACCAGAAGAAAAAATTGAAGAATTTGCTAATTCTGATAAATTTGTACTTTTCAAAAATGTATTTGAAAAACTAGGTTTAAACTAAAATGGGACTTTTCAACAAGGCGAATAATCTTCTTTCAAATGAAAGCGAATTTACAATAGCTGGTGTACAGAAAAACAAAGAAATTGAAAAAACACCGGCTTTTGAATCGCAAGTTTTTCATAAGAATATATTATTCGCTTTTTCTGATTTTATTAAAAAATATAAAATTCAGGCTTTCGCAATTTTTGAATTAACGGGAAATTATTATACAGTTAAAGATAGTCTTGGTTTAAATGGAAAAACTATTGCGAATTTTTCAATTGAACAGGAAAAGTTTAATTCTATTTTCAAAATGCACAAGAATATTGTATCTGTAAATATAAATGATTTTGATTTTCTTTCAAACGTTTTTTGCAATATGAAAGAATTATTTGACACTCTTTCTTTTTGCAAAATCAGCAGTAATTACATTATGTTTTGTGATTGCGAGATTTCTGACCACATGCTTGATGATTTTCAAAAAATCGATAACAGCAATAAACTTGATTACGAAATGATTTATCAGGATTATTCTGAAAATGAAAATTCCTGCATTGCCAAGATTGATTTCGAAGAAGCAATTGAAACTTTTGTTTGTACAAATGCAACGAAACAATTATCCAAAACGATATTTGTAAAGTCCATATTCACTGAAATCTGTAATAGATTTATGTTTTGGTATAATTCTCCATTTTTTTGTAAACAAAATGATAATTATAGTTTAAATCTGTTTATTCCTTCAAAAATTGAACTGCCAAATGAGCTTTTATTGACACACATTATTTTTAATCTAAAAGATATTCTGGATAATTGTGCTGAAATCATCAATATTGAGATTTTTAAAATAAATCAAAAAGAAGATATCCAAAAATTTTTAGAATCATAAGGCGGAAATTTTGGAAGTTGTTTTTCAAAATGCAAAAAATGGTGAATTAACAGTCACAATAGACGGATTTTTTTTCCATTCCAGTTACTCACCTCAGAAAGAAGCTCAAAGATTTGTTGAAAATTGTAATTTTCCTTTTTCTCCAGAAATAATTTTTATTACTGAACCCGGAATTTCATACTGCGCAAACTTTTTCAGACAAAAATTTCCATCAGCAAAGCTTGTTGCAGTTCGCTATTTACAAGAATTTAATGATTTTAATGACAAGTTTGATTTTATTATAGATTTTTTTTCATATTATAAAAACCCCCACTCTTTTGAAAATTTTCTTTCATCACATTTTTCCGATTCAGACATTCTTTCTTCTGTTTTTTGCAGCTGGAATGCGACTTCTAAGTGTTTTCCAGACCTGGAACAATTATTCTGGCACACAATAAAAAAAATTACTCAAAAAGCACGCACTGTTTTGATAACAAGTCAATTCTTTGAAAAAAAATGGTTTTTGAATACAATTAATTTTTTTAGTTTCTTGAAAAATCCTGTTTCCCTAAAAAATATGATTTCATCTGATATTTTGATAATAGCATCAGGGCCAAGTTTACAACCAACTCTTCCATTAATTCAAAAGAATCAGGAAAAATTTTTCATCATAGTTCTCTCTTCTGCCATAAAATGTTGTTTCGAAAATAATATTTTTCCTGATTTATGTTTTTCTACAGACGGCGGTTATTGGGCAAAAGAACATCTGAAAATACTTGAAAAAAATCCTGATACAATTATTGCATTATCTTCTGAAAGCTGCTGCCAAAAAAAAATCTTACAGACAAATCCAGTGTTACCTCTAGTATATGAAGACGGAATTTCAAAAGAATTGTCACTTGTTTCTGACATTAAGTTTTATAAAGCAAAACGTAATGGAACTGTTAGTGGAACAGCCCTGCAGTTTTCAATGGATAATTCGACAGGAAATATTTATTTTTGTGGATTGGATTTACATAGTCATAAAGGATTTCAACATACAAATCCAAATGAATTACAAATCAATTCTCATATTTTAGATTTTAATCTTAATTCAGCAGAGAAAAAACAAGTTTCTGCAATGCTAAATTCAGAAAGTTTAAAAGTTTATGAAGACTGGTTTTGCAATTTTGACATACGCAATAAAAAAGTTTTTAGAATAATAGAAGAAAATGATAAACATAATACTCTTGGAAGAATTCAAGATATTTCAGTAAAAGAGTTTGAAAAAAAAATAACACAAAATCAAATCAAAAAAGACTTTAACACGTTTTTTACAAAGCAGAATAATGTAATCAACCTTGAAAAGATTAAATCTTTCTTAAATAAAAATTTTTTTAATGTAAAAATCAAAAAGCAGTTTTATCCGCTTGATTTTATCCAATATTCCCATTCAAAAAATCAGGAAATATTAAATAATATTGAAGAAAAGCATCAAAAATTATTTGAAAAAATAAAAAATTATTCTGCGTTACCCTTATTTTGAGAAAACAAACAATGAATTTTGGAATTGAAAAACTATAATTCTGACTGTTTTTGCTGAATCTGTTTTTCAAGTTCAAGAATTTCATTCTGAATGGAGAATAAACTCTCTTTTTCTTCTTGATTTTCAATTACAAGTTCTTTTAAGGTTCCGTCAAAAAGAAGATTTGAAACTTTTTCTCCAAAGTTTTTGTAAAGTTCATCCTTTTTTGTCTGAAGTTTCTTTATATCTATTTTTAAAATACTTTTGTCTGTAAAATCCTGCACTTTGTCGCTTGCTTTATCAAAAGCAGATTTTGAAACTTCAGCAACTTTTTTTCCAATTTCTTTAAATTTTGATTCTAAATCTTTTGATTCCATATTTTTCTCCCGTATTATTTACTATTTTAGTTTGATTGCAAGCAAAGTTAAATCATCACTCTGTTCGTCTTCTAAAACCATATCATAATCAATATAGTTGAAAGCATTTTCCACATTTTCAGATTTTTTTGCTGCATATTCACTATATATATTAAAATACTTTAAAAGGAAATCGTCAATCTTTTTATCAACTTTTACATAATCTTTCTGTGTAACTTTAGGTGATTTATAAAGTCTGAAAACTTTTTCTAATGATGCAAGAGCCAAAACAGCTTCACTCACAGTTCCTTGACATTTTGTAAAATCAAATTCAAGTTTTTCCAGTTTATTGGGATTATCTGTTTTATATAAAATATATTTCTTTTTATTATAAACAGATTCTATGATATCTACAATTCTTTCATAGCCGAATTCTTCTTTTGCATCTTCCAGTTTGATTTCTGTTTCTTCTTTCTGAGTTTTTGGATTCATGCGTTTAATTTCTACTTTATTTTGACGGACAGAATAATCAGTTTCACGAATTTTTCTTGTAGATTCTTCAATGCCGTCAGTATATAAAAACAAAATATCCTGGTGATTTAAAACTGTTTTTTCTACAATAAATCCGCCTTTCATAGCAACAAGTTCAGATGTGAATATACCAGCAGTTGGACTTGACGAAAGTTTCAGAAGTTTCATTTTCTTTGTTTTTGAATCAAAAATATGAACAAGATTGTCTCCTGCATTACACATGTAAAGTTCACCATTTTTTCTGTTGAGTAAACATATTATCAAAGTAGCAAATTTTCCTTTTAATCCAAGTCCTTCTATAAAATCATTTATCTGCTCAACTAAAATAGATAAATTGACACCGTCTTTTTTATATGACCATTTATCAAAAAAACGACGGAAAATTGTGGCTACAACAGTCATAATGATAGCAGCTGGAATTCCATGACCTGCAGCATCACATTTTATAACACAAAACCATGTATCATCAAGAATTTTATAATCAAAATAGTCGCCGGAAACACCAGATTCACCTTCGTAATAACCAAAACATTCCAGTGTTTCATCATTAAATTCAGCAAAAGTCTCTTTATTATTTACCCCTGAATCCACAAGTGGCAAAAACGCTTTTTGAACTGCTTTACCGTCCATTGTGAGTTTTTCTTCTTCTGCATTTGCAATAAGTTCGTGAGTCATGTTATTAACTGCATTTCCAAGTCGCCCTATTTCATCATTCTGTTTGATTATAACATCTTTTCCTTTAAGATGTATTTTATTTTTTGTCTGTCCAATCATTATAACGTGAGATTCAAGCTTTTTAATCGGACGAACGATAATAACTGCAAAAAAGTATGCACCAAGTCCACCAACAACAACAGCAAGAAAAGCAATTACTAAAGCAAAACTTATAATTCTGACAAGCGAACGGTCAAGTTCATCAATCATACTTTGAGTGGAAAGTTCAAGATAAACTACCGCATGAACATAATTTTCTGTAGTTCCCTGTCTGTACAAAACTGGTCTATAAAAAATAAAATCCTTGTTTTTTCTGCTAATATTCTGTAAATCAAAATGCGGATAAGAACCGCCGGCAGTTTTAGAAAATTCTTGTAGTTGAAGGTCAATTTCATTTCGCAAATCTGTTATCATAATTGAAATTCTTTCAGCTTCATCATTATCTTCTTTGACATTACTTCTATAAAGAATTTCTGCTTGCTTTGTGAGTTCTTCTATTTTGTCTGACAAACTGCTTATTTTCGTTGCAATCGTATAATCAAGATTTAAATACTTTCTTGTAACATCGTTAATTTCAGAAACTATCAATTCTGATTCGCCATATATCAAAGAAGGTGTGTCAATTTTTTCAAGAATCTGAGAATCATTTGTAGCCCAGACATAGTTTATATTTTCACTAGAAAAGTCTTCATATTTTTGGCCGATAATTGTTATATATTTAACTTCTTCCATCGCATTTTTTTGATTTGGAAGCGAAGTTAACTCCAGCAGATTATTTACAGGGAAAAAGTTTTTTACACCAGAACAAATACTTTCAAGCAGAACTTCAGCACGTTTTTCCATTGCAGTTGCCATAGTTTCTTCCTGAAGATTTATGATTCGCACACCATTTTGCAAAGTAACTGCCAAAACTATTACAACAACAAGCGTATAAATAAAAATTATTAACCTGTCTTTTAAGCTAGGTAAACGTTTTTTCTTTTCTTTTTTTATTAATGGCATAACTTCTCCTTTTTCAAGAGCAATCACTTCTTTTTCTGTAAGATTATTTTCATATTTGATTTTTACTGAAAAGACTATTATGAATAGTAAAACCAGGGTGACTAAAATAATTAAAATGAAAGCAATTATTAAATTAAGCTGTATTTTATATCTGGCTGTTTCAAACTCAGAATTAAGTATACTTTGTTTCTGATATTCACCTTCAATTTTTACAGTACCAGATTGCAATACCGTCAAAATATTATCGGAAAAATAAATTCCTCTGTCTGTGTGAAGAAGACCAATCTTGTATTTTCCTTCTTCCAGATTATTTCCAAGATTTATATTTATGATTTTTGAATTATCCGTTATTTTGTATGGATTTTCGTTTTTTTTGATAATCAAATCGTATGGAAGTTTTCCATCTTTATCGATATAAATCTCACTAATTGTTCCGTCATAAGTAAAACCTCCGCCATTAACAGTCAAAATAATTTCACTTGCTTCATTTTTTATCGTTTCTAGAGATGAAATGTATGTTGAAGGCTGATATTTATTTAAAATAACAAGTTCACTTGAACTTTCACCAAGATTTCCACATTCATCAATTGCAGCAACTGAAAAAACATAAACTCCGTTTTTTAAATTATAAAAATTTTTTGATTTTAATTTTTGAGTTTGAATTTTGTCCTGAAATTTTCGTTTTTTAAAAAGTTCCTTTTCATATTTTTGATAAAGCTGGTTCTTGATTTCCATTACTTTTGAATCAGAAAGTTTCATAGGATGATTTTTTGAAACTGCAATGGATTTTGGTATGCCGCCAATATAATCAAAACGATAAACATATCCTGCTGTATCTTCAGATGCAGATTTTTCCCATTCTAAAGCCATTGTATTTGATTGCATAAATCCATATTTATCAAGATTTGTGATATTGATTTTTGGAGGTTCTGGTGGATCTGCATCCAAAACAAAATATGAATTCACAGATTCTGACCAGTTTCCAGCATAATCAGTTATTTTGACCTTTAAAACATATTCACCGCTTTCTTCCATTGAAAATTTTAAACTGTTTTGTTTTGGAAAATTTTCTATGATTTCCTGCGGTTCACTTTTGTCTTGTTTTTTTGTCCATAAAAATGAATATCCTGCAATCTGCGAAGAATCTTCTGGAAAAATTATTTTAAAAGATGGATTTTTTTGTTTTGTTCTTTTTCCTTCAATAAAGTTTACAGGTTTTATTGATGGTGGAAGAACCGATTTATCGGGAGAAAGAATTGTAATCCGATTATTTTTTTGCCAGACAAAACTCAAACTATCTTCCATTATCAAAGGATTCACAAACATATTTGAATTCTTATCTGAAATAAGTTTTGTTTCTTCCCAATATTCTCCAGTTTTTTTGGCAAAATATATTGACTGATTTCCAGTTCTATCATCAAACCAGGTTACATATAAATCATTCAAATATTCAAAAAAAACAGGTCTGCTTGCATTTGATTTTGAAGTGATTTCCTGAGCAGAACCTGGAATTATTCCATTTTCACTAAACTTTGCAATCCAAATGGAAGTTTCTTTATTTTCTGAACGCTCCCATGTAATATAATTTTCTCCGTTAAAATAAATCATATTTGGACGCTGATTTTGAAACTCGAAAAAACCTTTTGTATTTTTTTGATTTAACGATTTTTTGTCTGTGAGTAAAACAGGTGTAGTCCATTTATCAATATTTTTTTTTGTTAAATATAACTGATAGGACATTTGATTTGTTTCTATTGAAAGAAATTGAGATTGAAAAATAACGTAATCGTTTCCATTTGACTGATATAAAACGGGAATAAAAGGATTGTTAAAATTCTCTGCAGGTTCAAAGATTTTTAGCGAAGACCAGTTTTTTCCATCAGCTGACTCGGCATAATACAACGCAAAATTATTCTCAATTCCAGCAGAACAAAAAAGAACAAATGTATCTTTTGATGAAGAATAAATTTTAGGAGCAATCAGTAAAAGTTCTGTATCTATTTTTGTTTTTTCAAATGATTTTCCTTTATCTGATGAACTAAACACAAAAATTTCACCAGTTTGAGTTGCTGCACAAACACAAATCTGCCCATTTTCCAAAACTGCAGCAGAATAAATATCCGGCACTTCATTTCCTGAATATTTTATTAAACCAGAAAACTTTCTGTTATCATAAAAACTGTTTATATTCTCATATTTCCTTAATGAAATGGAGATTTCTTTCTTTTTAGATTCTACTTCTTCCCAAAAAACATAGTTTTCATTATTATTTTTTACAACCAATGGAAAAACACAATCTGCATTTACAAAATTTTTTGGATTTTCCCAATAAAAATCCTGTGCATGAATTTGAAATGTTCCGAAAAAAAATATTATAATTGAGAAAAGTCTGTATATTTTTGATAGTCTAACTAACTTTTTGATAGTAAACCTATCTTTTTGATAGTCTATACTATAATTTTTCATTTTCATTTCATTCATAAAATTCATCATGATGATTCAAATCATCGTTTATAATATCAAAATATGTAATAACAGTTAACTCCTTGCATCTATCTTATTTTTTAAATCTTTGATTTTTTGCAAAGAGGCATTTCCTTTTTTTTGTAATATTTTTTCTAATATTAAATTAGCTTCAATAACGTTATTTGACTGAAGTCTTTGAACGGCAAGCTGATAAAGTCTTTCATCTTCCGTTGATAGCACAGTTATAACAGTTCCTCCTATTTTTGTTGTAATCTCATCTTTTAATTTTACAGCTTCTTCATTATCCATAACAAGACTTAATGATTCGTCCACTTTTGCAAGTGCCTGTTTTAATTTTTCTTCATCATCTTTTGCACTACTGTATATTTTTTTTGCCTCTGACAAAAGTTGATTTGCTTTTTTTACACCTGAATTATCGGCTTTTTTTTGTCTTATTCCAATATCAATTTCAACTTTATAAATCAACTCCTTTAGTCCTTTATAATCTGGTTGGATTTCATAATAATCCAGCAAATTTGCATATCCTTCTTTTCTAGTTTTAGGATTTTCACACATCAATTTTGCAGCATTTATTTTTTGACTGAATTCTCTTTCAAACTTTTTTGAATCTTTGAGTTGATTAATGCGCAGAGTTAAAATTGCTGCTTCCTGATTTAAAGGGTAAACAAGCTGCAATTTTTGAACATTCTCAACCGCAATATCTAGTTTAGTAATTCCTTCATTGCGTTTACCTTTTTTTATCAGTTCCGAACCTTCTTCAAAATAAGCATAAGCAAGGTTTAAAAGTTGTGACATTTCTGGATATTGAGGTGCTGAAACTGGAATATCTCTACCTGTTTTCATTGAAATAGCAGAATTTACAAAGTTCGAAAGCATCACAATTTCTTCGTCAGGAATTTCGTTTGTAACAGACCATCTGCTTTTTGCCTGATTCAGATATTTTTGAGCATCTTCAAAACGGCCGTTAAAATACGCGTCTTTTGCCTTGTTTTTCAATTCTCGGACTTCCTTTACCACAATTTCATTCTCTAGCTTTGCTATTTTTATGCCAAGTTCATAAAGTTTTGAATCACATTCTAAACGCAATTCATAATCATCCTGATATTTTAATGATTCATCAAATTTCTTTAAGGAATCCTGAAGTTTTTTTCTTGCCATGTCAAAATCGTTTTTTTCAAGTGAAACCTGCGCTTCACTAAAACGCAATTCTCCTTCATTTCGAGCAAGAATGGATTTATTTCTCTGCTGCTTTGCCATTCCAAGCAGATTATTACATTTTTTTTCATACTCACTAAAATATTTTTGCTGATTATCCATATAATCAATATAAAATTCCTGTGAATTAGAAGAATTATTCTCAGAACTTATTAAAGAATTCTCTTTGAGATTAGAATAAACTGCATCACAATAATTATTAATTTTACTCTGTGTGTTTTGTATTTTAGATTGTGCTTCCATGATTAAGGTTTGAGCAAAATTTGGATAACAATATAAAATACCCAGATTTTCTTCTGTTTTATGCTTCTTTACGTAATCAAAATCTACAATAATCTGAGAATTTTCTTTCATTTGCTGAATTTCTTCCTTTGAAAGCTGCACTGGTAAACCATCTAAAAGTTCCTGTGCTACTTCAAATCTTTTTTCAATATCAAATGAATTTGTTTCAATATTTGATTTGTAGGCGTAAAAAATCTGATTAAATAAATCAAGTTGAATATTTTTCGCTTCGTTAAACGTTTTATCTACAAGAAAATTATAAGTCTGCAAGAGGGAATTCCAGATATCTTTCTTTTGCTTTTTATATTTATTATACCATTGATAGTTTTGAAGCTCATAATCATTTTTGTTTCCAACAATTTTAGCTGCCTGTGACGACAAATCAAAAAGACTCTTTATTTTTTTATCATCTGTATTTTCTGTGTCGTTCAGAATTTTTTCAATCAATATTGACTGTTCCTGCTGGATTTCAAGTAATTTGAAATAAAGTTCATTTACAGAAAGTGTTTTTTGACTCAAAACTAAAAGAGTATCACCAAGCACATAATAATATTCTAGCGGATTTTCTTTTTTATAATCAGAATCTTGTTCAAAAAGATTATAAAAATCAAGGATTTTTCTTTGAATAGCGACAAACTTTTGTATAGATTCAAGATTTTCCTGCATTTTTTCTTTATTTTCATTATTTAGACTATCTGTAAAATCATAATAATTATTTTGAAGTTGAGTAAATACCTTATCATTCAGATTTTTCACAGTTAAATCCCAGTAATATTCTACACAACCTAAAATTCCCGAATGAGGAATGTTATCAACTCCACTTATAAAACGAATCATAAACGGAATATATGAAGCATCGTTTAAATCTGAATCATAATTTTTCTCATAAAGTTCCGACATTTTTTCTATAATATTTAAAAGATTATTCCTAATCCCTGCAAGAATTTGAATTGATTTTGTAATATTCTCAAGTTCTTTATAAATTTCGTTATATTTTTTTTGTGAAATAAATTCATCGATGATTTGAATCTGCTCATTTATTTGATTGACAAGAGTTTTATCTTCAAACACTATTGTTTGCATTTCCAATTGATTTATCAGATTTTCCATCTGCTCAATGATTTGGGGATTATTATTCCATTTTGCATAAAACTCATCTTTGTAAAGCCAGAATCCTTCTTTAATTTTTAAAATAGCAAGATTATAAAGTTTTCGTTCTGTAAATGAGGCTGACTCTTTTTGAATAGTTAAAAAAAGTGAACGAAAATAATTGAATTCTGAAGATTTTTTTGCATCTTGTATAAAATTCTTGATTTGATTCGAAGGATTTTTTTCGAACTGTTCCAGTTGTTCAGTTATTTCATAAATTTTCTGACTGTTTTCAGGTTCATTTTCGATAATCCAAAGCAGTTGTTCCGCCAATGCAGAATACTGTTTTCTGGCATTCATTATTTTTTTTATGCGAACTTGAACATTATCAAAATTTTCAGGATGCTTTTTTAAGTAACTGTTTAAAAGCTGCAAAGCTTTATCATATTCTGTATCTTTTATAAGTCTGTCAATTTCAAATAAAGAAATTTCTTCGGTTTTTTGTGCATAACCATTAAAAGAAAAAAAGAGAAATAAAACTGAAATCAACACAAAAAAATTCTTTTTCATGAAAATATAACTTGCTGGTAAATATGAAACTCCGGCCAGGACAATTTTTATACTTACAATTTTGAGTAATTTATTATATAATATTTTTCGGTAAAATTACATAGGTTTTCAAGAATCACACTATGTATTTTTTTGATGTTTAAACACAAAGTTAATTAATATGATGATAAAAAATTTTCACAAATCTATTTTACTTTTCTCTTTATTTTTAATCATAAAAACAAGACTTTTTTGTAAAACACAACAGATAAGCTTTACAAAAATTCAAAGCCTTCCTTCCTGTATTGATTTTTTGAGTTTTACAGAAGATTCACCAAAACAAATTAATTCTTTTTTTTCAGCTTCTAAACAATTTGGTAACAAAGCACAAATTTTTGGTTCTTCTTTTACAGCACTTTGCGATGATTTGGGATATTTATATTCAAATCCCAGTGCAGCGTCACTTCAAAAACAGACTCAAGCAGGCGGATTCTTGGAGTATGATTTAGATTCCATCCTTTTTGGCGGTTTTGGAATTACCAATCGTGCAAAAAATATTCCACATTTTGGATATGGACTTTTTGGTTCACTTTTAACTATAACTGATGAAAAATATTTCGAAGTTGTGACAGGTTTAAATCTGTCGTACAACTTTCTTTCAGGATATGATTTTAAAGGAATCTGTGCTGGAATCAATATAAAAACAGGATGGCAAAACCTTTCTTTTTCTTCCATAAACAATATTTCTCAAAATGATTTTGTTAGTTTTGATTCAAACAGCCTTTTTTCTGTTTTTTTTGATTTTGGTTTGATGACTCAGTTTAATTTATTTAAGTTTTTTTATTCACGCGAACCAAATGTAAAAATCGGATTATCACTTAAAAATATAGGTATTGTTCTTGACAAATCTTTTGCAATTCCAAGTAACACACCTCTACCCTCAGAAATATGTTTTGCTTTTTCATGTAAATTTTTAAAACCCATCACTTTATGTGCCGGAACTTCATATCCATTGAATTTTTACGATTTTTCTCAAACCTGCTTTCCTTCAATTTCCTTTGGATTTGATTTTTCTTTTAAAGAATCAATTTCGCTTTCAGTCGGTACAGAATTCAAAAAAAATAAATCTCAGTTTTCAGCTGGCTTTGATCTGAAGTTTTCTGAAAATAAAATTAATATCAACTATTCTCTTGATTATATTTCAAAAGAATTTCAGACGCACAAAATTTCACTTTCATTTAAAATGCTTTTGGGTGACAATGACAGAGCTTTGACTGATTACATGGTTGATAAATATTATCAGGCAGGATTGGATTACTATGCAAAAGACGAATGGGAAAAAGCCATCAAAGAATGGGAAAAAGCACTTCTATTGAATCCCCATTTTGATCCGGCAATTTTATGTATTGAAAGTGCACAGGAACAAATCAAAATGTTTAAAAAGATTTCTGAAAGTTTAAACTTTGAATAAACCAATCTACATTCCACTAAAATTATTTCTTTTTTGCAAATATTTTGTAATTCATCCATGGAAAAACAGAATCTTTAGCTTCTATGCGGGTAAGCCATTCTGTACTGACTGTATTTGAACCAAGTGCATCAAATATATAGGTAAAAGCAAAAATTGATTCTTTAAACCTTCTTTCAGCAAACTCAAGAAAAGTTGATTCATCAATATAATCAGCTAATTTCGAACTTAACGAAAGCAGCAATTCCTGTGCCCCAAGATTCAAAAGACGATTTTTTAAACCAGAATCACTTGGAAAACGTTCTGCGAGGTCTATCATTCTTACACAAGCTTTATAAATATACCGAATCATCCAACTGTTTTTACTTGAAAGAAGATTTTCACCATAACCTTCGCCACATCCAGAAGAAGAATATGGAATTATTTTTTCGTAAACTGATGGATTTGCACATAAACTTGAACAGCTTACATTCTCAATATCATACTGTTTCAGACCAACAATAATACTTTCAAAAAAGTCTGGAAATTCAAACCAGTTTTTACTTAATCGTTCCAAATCAAAAGTGCAGACATCAATATAAAAATCAGTTGCGCTGTCTTCCTGGCACATTTTATTTAATCTGGAAGAATGTTCTTTCAAAAAATTTTCTGCATCTTCAAGAACCTGTGCATGAGCATCATCTTTATCATAAACACAACCATCATTTTTACTAACATCGCGATTCAAATAAGTATATCCTGTTGAAAAACGAAGCGTTCCCTCCTGCATTACAGGTGAAAGACTATCAGCATCAAGATCAAAACCGATATCGCTGTTTAAATTCAGATATTTTTTATTGTAAACAAAACCTTTTTCACCAAAGATTTCTTTTTCCACATAATAATCATCAGCAAAAAAAACAAAATTTCCAATTCTACAAGGTCTATATGTACCATTTTCAGGAATATTCTCTGCAAGGAGAAAACTTCTAGAATCTACAATGGTATATGAATAGCCATACGCCTTAATAATATTCTCAAGTCCTTCAAAATATCCTTTTTCGCAAATCCAAAAACCTTCAGGAATTGTTCCAAACACTTTTTTATATGAATATAAACCTGTTTCAATCTCTGCAGAAATAATCTCTGGTAAATCAATATAATGAGGAAGAAATATGTCTGTCCCACAAGTTCCCAGTATTTCAATCATTCCTTTCTGCATATAGTATCTAAAAACTGGAAGAAGGCGTTTTTGATACTTTTCTGCAAATTGATTTTTTAGAAGTGTATTTTTTTCAATTTCTGCTTTTATTAATGAAAGAATTTGAGGATTATCTTTATTTCTATTCAGTTCTTTTTGACCCAGAATAATTTTGTTTTCAAGCCACTTTATATAATTTTCCTGAAGAGAATCAGATGCCAAAAGATTACAAAGAACTGGAGGCATAACGATAGAAAAACAAAAATTATTTCCTTCAGTTTCAAATTTTTCAAGCATATTTAATAAAGGAATATAAAGATTTGAAATAGATTCAAAAAACTTGTTTATCACAGGGGCATTAATTTTTTCTTCTTCTTCTGTGTGACGGAAAAACTCCTGGCTAGCTTTTATAATAAAACTGATTTTTTTTTGCATTTTTTTAACTATTCTCCCTTCACTACATAAAAGAGTGTCTATGTTTTTTATATTGTTCCATTAATAAATCTTCAATTCCAGAAAGCTTAATTTTATTTGAAAAAATATTATCTTTTGCAAAATTCAATTCATTTATCCATGATGAAATTTTTGGAACCTTTATTTCTGAAGAAACAGCCATTGTCTCTTGAAAATTTGGTTTACAGGCTAAAAGTTCAACTTTTACAAAATCTATACCTTTGGGAAGCAAGACATACTGTTCTTGACTTTCGTCCAGCACCTGAACTTCAAATGAATCAGTAACTATAGAGTTTTCTGATTTTTTATATGTATTTATTTTTAAGTAAAGATTTTCTTTCTGATGTTTTACTTTATTCAAATCAAATTCACTGATATTCCAAAAAACAAAAAGCCATGCAGGATTTCGAAGCAGTACACTTATTTGAGTTTCATTATAATTAGCAGGAAGATTGATTTCTTCATTTTCTTCACCATCATCATCAGTGATTATCATCTGAACATCACTAGCATTTGATTCTTCCTGTGCAAGTTCAAGAAGTTCTGCAATTAAAAAACGACGGTCTAAATCCTGAGGTACATCAACACCATATTCATCCGCCAGTTTTACAAGATCCTTAAAAGCAAGAGTCTCTAAGTATGCACAACTTATCTGTTCATTATTCATAGTATCATATAATCTTAAAAAAAAGCACACGTGTCAAGATAGAAAGTAGACTAGAAAAAAAAACTTTTTAAAAAAAACTCAAAAAAAAAGACTGCAAAAATCACACACTTATTTGCAGTCTTTATAATAATTTTGAAAAGTCACACACACTCTTCAAATTTAGTGTAGTAAACATAATCGGTAACATTCAGGTGTCTGGATGTCTTACCACCCGAAGGATTATTCTTACCAGCTTATTCTTATTATCGGAATACACTCATTTTACTTTAGAGAAAAAACATTTTTTTTATATAAGATTTACCAAAAGAATCTATGGCATACGCATTATAAAAAAAAGAATATAAAATTGTCGTGAGGGATAGAATACCCACTATTTTTCCTTGTTCTTGATACTATTTTGATTTTCTTCAAAGACTAAAGTTTAATTACTAATATGCCGATATTATTTTAGGGTATTTATTATGGAAAGCTTCTCTCTTGATTCATTAAAGGAAGGTTTATCATTTACAGATGACCTTTTAATAGACAGTTCATTCATTCTCCTTCCAAAAACAGTTTCAATAGAAGATTCGTTATTAAAACTTCTTTCTGAATGGAATATTAATACTGTTCTTTGCAATGGTAATCTGAGTTTAGGGGAAACAGAAGAAATTCAAACAACAGAAGAGTATATTGATTTTGAACAACCAGAAGAAAAGCCAAAGGAAAAAATTAGTACAAATGTCAAAAAAATTATTGAGGATACACGAAACACACGAACTGATAATACTGACCAGGCTCGAATCGATATGGTTTTAAAAGTTTATACAGAATATGTTAATTATATTGAACAGGTATTCACTCATTATGTAACTCACAAAGAAATTGATAAAGATGAACTTTCTGAAACCGTACAGGAACTTTGCGTTTTCATAAAAGACCACAAGCGTTACATTCTGCGCATTAATCATTCATATAATAATCCTGATAAAAATTTTCTTGTTGTTCATGCGATACGTTCTACAGTTTTATCAATAGCTATCGCACAACAGCTTCACGTTCCTCTGTCAAAAATGATTGAGTTGGGGGTTACATGCATTATTCACGAAATCGGAATGCTTAGGTTGCCGCCTCAACTGTACATGACTACAAGAAAATTAAACGCTTCAGAAAAACTTCAGATTACAAAACACACAGTTTTGGGATATTCAATTGTAAAAGATTTAAACTTTTCACTCCCTATTCAGCTTGGGGTACTCGAACATCATGAAAAATCAAATGGTTCAGGATATCCACGTCATCTTACAGGAGATCAGATTTCTGCAATTGGAAGGATTATTGCGGTAGCTTGTACTTATGAAGCAATTTCATCTCCCCGTTCATACAAAGATGATAGATCTTCTTTTGATGCACTTTTGGAATTGATTCAAAACAAAGAAAACCAGTATGATGGAAATGTTTTAAAAGCACTTTTATACACAGTTTCTCTTTATCCGATTGGAACCTATGTTTATCTTACAAATAGAAAAATTGCTGAAGTTATAGATTCTAATCCTACAAATCCAAAATGTCCTATAGTTCAGTTAATCACAGAAAAAGAACCTGATGGAAGTCCAAAAATTATTCAAACAAATCCTGCTGAAATTTTTATTTCTAGAATTCTCACAAAACAGGAAGAGCAGGATATTATCAATCTTCTTGAGCAAAAGAAAAAAATGATTGCAGATGCCCAAAAACAAGTTGAAAATGAAAATAAACAGCAGAAAAACTTTGTAGAAATCGTACCGCTTGATAAAGCTGATGAAGAACCTGTTTATTCATCTAATTCTGAACAGGAAAAGCATATTATAAACAATGAAACTAAAAAAGAATTATCTCCAACTTCCAGTCAGCCTGTAAACAAAAATAAAAGTTCTTCAGGTAACATTGAAAGTCAAATGGAAGAGATAGACATCAACTTCTTTAATTAAAAAACATTCTGATTTTTTCTACATCTTCATGAAATTTTTCATCAATCACAGGCGGATGTTCATAAAAATACATTATCTGATTCATTTCCTCTTGAGATTCAACACCCCAAATAGGAATGACACTTTCAAATTGATGCAAAAATCCAAATGCTAAAGGAATGTTCTGCACTACTCCACCACACAAAGGCTGCATTGCAATAAAACCCACATCATGTTCTTCACAAAGTTTAACAAGTTCAATTGTATCTTCGCTGCTTAACATATTGAATGGAAATTGAAGCGTTTCATATAAATCAGAAAGAACAGCTTTTTTTGCAGTTTCCAGGTTTGTCGTTACAATCCCAATATGAGATATTTTACCATTAATTTTTAAAAGCTGAAGTGTGTCATAGATTTTGTCAGCACCGCCTGGAACTGGAATAAATTTTTCAGTTTCAAACTGAAACAAATCAACATAATCGCAATGAAGATTCATAAGACTGTTTTCTAAATCTTGTTTTATTTCAGATGAAGTTTTAGCATTTGTTCCTGTGGAAATAAAAACATTTTTTCGAATATCATATAAAGCATCACCAAGAATTTTTTCACTTTCAGAGACTTTTTTGGAAGTATCAAAAAAATTGATGCCATCTTCATAAGCTTTTCTGACAATTTTCCCAGCTTCTTCTTCACTTCCAATATTACTAAGTCTGAATCCGCCAAAAGCTACTCGTGAAATCAGAAGATTTGTTTTTCCCAAACGATTATATTCCATAAATATGAACCTGCAAAAAAGAATTTTCAAAAAAAAGATAGCTGCAAATACTGATGAGTATGCACAGCCATCTTTGAAACAAAAATATTATCTGTCAGTTCGCACTACAGGTTTATAATTTTTTATTGCTTTTTGAATGAAGAATACTAAATCATCCAGAGAAACACGTTCCTGCTTCATAGAATCACGGAAACGAACAGTTACTGTATTGTAAAGGTCGTTTTTAGAACCGTCTTCTTTTGTTTCCAAAATAGTATCGTAATCAACTGTTACACAGAAAGGAGTTCCAACTTCATCCTGACGGCGGTAACGTTTGCCGACAGTTCCAGAAGTATCATAATCAGTTACAAAATCTTCTTTAAGCATATGCTGAATTTCTTTAGCTTTTTCTGCAAGTCCATCTTTTTTCATCAATGGAAGAACAGCAACTGTTATTGGAGCAAGACGAGGATCAAGATGAAGGACAGTGCGGTAATCTTCTTTTCCTTCTTCTGTAGAAACATTTTCTTCTTCATAAGCTTCGCAAAGGAACATCAAGAAATTGCGGTTCAAACCAGCTGAAGTTTCAATGACATAAGGAATATATTTTTTGTTTCCATCTTCCTGGTCGATGTATGACATATCTTTCTTTGAATATTCTTGATGCTGTGAAAGGTCAAAATCTGTACGCGAGTGGATTCCCTCTATTTCTTCAAAACCGATTGGGAAATTGTATGTGATATCATAAGCATCTTTTGCATAATGAGCAAGTTTATCATGATGATGCCATTTTAGCTGATTCTCTGGAATTCCATATTTTAAATAGAATTGCCAGCGGTCTTTTCGCCATCGTTCAAAAACTTCGTCTTCTGTTCCAGGCTTGCAGAAATATTCCATTTCCATTTGTTCAAACTCTGCTGTTCGGAATATAAAGTTTTTAAAAATTATTTCATTACGGAAAGATTTTCCAACTTGAGCAACACCAAAAGGAACTTTCATGCGGTTAGACTGCACAATATTTTTAAAATCAGTGAAAATTCCCTGACATGTTTCAGGACGAAGATAGATTAAATGAGATTCATCTGCAATTGGTCCCTGATAAGTTTTAAACATAAGATTGAATTCACGAACTGCAGTATATTTTCTTTCTTTACTTCCGCAAACAGGGCAGTTAATATGTGCATCAATGAAATCTTTCATTTCTTCGTGTGTCATTGTGTCAACAGGTTTTCCAGGATTAATATCTGGATTGGCAGCAACAAAATCTTCAATCATTTTATCTGCACGGTGACGAGCCTGACATTCAAGACAGTCTATCATTGGGTCAGAAAAGTGATCTGCGTGACCAGAAGCTTTCCATGTTGTATGATGCTGGAAAATTGAGGAATCCAAGCCTACAACATCATCATGAAGCTGCGTCATATAATGCCACCATTCATTTTGAATGTTTCGTTTAAATTCAACACCTAAAGGACCATAATCCCAAGCTCCTGCCTGACCACCATAAATTTCAGATGCCTGATAAACAAAACCGCGTCTTTTGCAAAGACTAATAATTTTATCTAAAGTACACGCGTGTGTATCTTTTGTATTTGCCATTTTTTACCTCACTTTCGACTCTGGCGTGGGCCGTTTTTGATATCTATGAGGTTAAATTATAGCACAAAAGAATGATTAAGACAACAAAGCGTTTTTTATATCGTTTTTTTAATTCCGTTTATAATATAAGTTTGTTATTTCTGTATTCTGTATATTGATATTAAAGTTTTACTATTCAGATATAATACATATACCCGTTATTCTCACGACTTTTTTCAAGTATTTCTTCAAGACTTACAGAATCTACATACGAATTTATGGCATTATCAAATCCGTTCCAGAACTCTTCATTTCCAAGAGTTTTTACAGCATTACTATCATTAATCCCTTTTGGATTTAAATCACCTTCCATCGCACGAAGAATTTCCCCTGCAGTATATTGTTCAGGAGATTTTTTCAGTCTATAGCCACCGTTATTTCCTCTCATACCTTCTACAAGACCAGCTTTGCTTAACTGAATTAAAATCTGTTCCAGATACTTGACCGAAAGGTTTTGTTTATGAGAAATCTTTTTCATTGGAACATATGAATCATCAGTTTGTTCTGCCAGCACTTCCATAGTCATAAGTGCATACTGACCTCTTGTACTAATTCTAATCATAAGCAACCTCTTTATTACCTACTATATTTATAGGTTATTTATATTTTTATTCATTTTTACCTAGTTAGTCAATAGGTTTTCATGCATAACATAGGGCAAACGCATTATAAAATGATTAGTTGTAACATCTGGCTCCCGGTCGTGATTCACAGGTCAAAAACGCGCAATAATGCGCTAGAC
>CAMBMW010000025.1 GCA_945868875.1 uncultured Treponema sp. | reverse complement strand
TGCTGTGATTTAATGAAATCGTAAGCGTCACGAACTGTTTCAAATTCATTAGCTTTTTCATCAGGAATGCTTACACCCAATTCTTCTTCGATAGCATATACCAATTCATAAGTATCAAGACTATCAGCTCCGAGATCATTTCTGAAAGATGAATCTAAAGTGATTTTTCCTTCATCAATTTCCAATTTGTCAGCAATAAGTTTCTGGATTTTTTCAAACAATTCGTCCATTTTTTTTCTCCTAAGGATTATGCTTTTGTTTCAGGTGTAATTACCTGACGACCACGGTAAAAACCGCATTTTGGGCAAACATGATGTGACTGAACTAAATTTCCGCAATTATTACATTCAACCAACTGTGGAGCAGTAAGTTTCATATTAATTGTTTGACGTCTTTTAGTTACGGCCTTCGATGTTTTACTTCTTGGTACTGCCATATATATAACCTCACTTTATTCTGATATAACTGAGAATAAATAATACAACAGTTCCAATCAGAATGTCAATACATTATATCAAATTTACTTTATTTGTCAAACATTTTATTTACAAATTTTTAAAAAATGTCATTTAAATATCAAAAAAAAGTTATCTGAAGTTTCAACCATATTATACTATTCAACAGGAATATTTTTCTTTTAATTTTTGAGCTACAACCGGCGGAACCATTCTTGAAATATCACCACCAAATTTAGCAAGTTCTTTTATAGATGATGATTTTACAATAGCATATTTTTCTTTTGATTGCAAAAAAACAGTTTCAATGTCATTATTTAAATTCTGATTCATCAAAGCAAGCTCAAATTCATAACCAAAATCATTTGAAGATCTCACTCCCCTTACAAGAACTTTTGCATTCACTTCCTTGGCGTAATTAACTATAAGACCTTCATAAACATGTGCAGAAACATTTGGAAAGTCTTTTATTAAAAATTTCATCATTTCAAGACGTTCCTCCTGCGAAAACATATACTTTTTATCAGGATTAACAGAAACCACAACGTCTACACTGTCAAAAAGTCTTGAAGCACGTTTAATAATATCAAGATGTCCATTTGTTGGAGGATCAAAAGACCCTGCAAAAACTGCTTTTACCATAAAAAATAACATAACCGATTTGACGAAAACTGACAATAGATGTAATATTAAAAATATGAAAAATATTACAATTATTTTATTTATACTTTTTTGTTCTGTTTTGTTTTCATGTGGTTCTGCTCCAAAAAAGGAGACAGAAGAAAATCAACCTCCAGTTCAAACTGAAGAAACTCAAGAAATAACAATAGAAGAAGAATCTGATTATTATGATGATGATTCTGTGGAATTGATTAATGAAGTTGTTGTGATTGAAGATGTTCTTGATGAAGAAGATGAGGAATATATCCGCTCTACAAATGGATTAAAGAATGATGAAATTGTCACAAAAGAAGAATTTATTGATGACAAAGCAGAAATTTTACATATTATTTCAGAACTCCAGGATATTATGGAAAAAGAAGATACAGAAGAATGGCTCAAATACATCTCTCCTGATTCAATCAGATATTATTCCAGTCCAGCAAATATCAGAAAAGCACAAAAAAAACTTCCAAATAAAACAATTCAACTAAATGGAATTGGTGATTATTTTAAGCATGTTTTCATTCCATCAAGAAAACGAAGTAATGTTGATGAAATCAGATATATTTCCAAAACTAATATAAAAGCAGTTGAAGTAAAAGATGACGGCTCTACTGTTGTTTATTATCAGTTTGTTAAAGTTAATGGAAAATGGCTTGTTCACATTCCAACTTTGTAATTAACTGAGTTATGATTAGTTTTTAACATATTAAAAGAGTGTGTTTATTGATTTTTAATTAATTTCATTCTATAATATAAAAATGTATTTATTAACCGGAGGACATTATGAAAGTTAGTAAAAAAGTTTTACTTTCATCACTTTTGGCTTTAACAGTTTTTTTTGTATCAGCTCAGGAAAGACAAGTTCAAAAAAAAGATAATTCTTCAGAAAAAGAAACATCTGTAGAAAGTGAATATTTAAATGATATAGACAGTGATATCATTACAACATTGGCAGATTCAGATGATTATGATAATAAACTGGTAGCTCTCCAATATTTGCAGGGAGCAATCGAAGATGGAAATACATCTGACGCAATCATTCAGTCTCTTGATAAACTTGCAGGAGAAGGTTTAACTTCTCAGTCAAGAACAAATGGAAGACTTACAAATAATTTTCCTGAAATTCGCAGACAGGCTTGTCTTCTAATGGCAAAAGTTCCTACAGAACATTCAAAAAATACTCTTATTTCTATTGCAGTTGCAGATTCTGAACCTATGGTTATTGCAGCAGCAGTAAAATCTCTTGGAGAAATTGGAATAAATAATAATGATGAAACGATAGAAGCAATTGCTTTTGCAAACAGAAGAAATCAGGTATTAAATCCCACAAGCAGTCTTGCTCTTGAAGTTTTGACAGCCTATGAAGTTCTAGTAGATTCTACAGAAAACAAAAAAACAATAATTGATTCTGTTGCAAGAATTTCAACAGATTATCATTATGTTACTCCTGTTAGAAACAAAGCATATAAATTATTAAAAACACTTTCTTCAAGCGGAAGTGACAGCAGCAAAAAAGAATCTAACAAAAACCAACAGCAAAAGTCTTCAAATCAATCTTCTAACGAAGTAACTGGAGACTAATACTTTTTTTTGTTTCCGAATTACTCAGATTTGATTATCTTTAATACAGATAAACAGGAAAATTTGAAGTGGTTTATTTTCGAATTTTCCTGTATTTTTCTTAACTGCAAGCCTTACAAGTTATTACTTGTTAGAAACTGACATATAGAATAAAGAGGAAAAAAATGGAACCGATAATCCTTGCATCTTCATCACCAAGAAGACAGGAAATTCTCAAAATGCTCAAAATTCCTTTTCGTGTAATAATTCCAAATATTGATGAAACATTAACTACAGCAATTGAACTTGAACAAATTCCTGAATTATTGGCTCGTGAAAAAGTAACTGCAGTTATTCACGCACAACCTGCAGGACAGGAAATTCCCTGGGTTTTGGGTGCTGATACTTTGATTCTTTTTGAAAATAAAATTCTTGGAAAGCCACAAACACATGAAATGGCTGTAGAATATCTTAAAAAACTTCAAGGAAATACGCATACAGTAATTACATCTATTGTTTTGTATAATGGTCACACTCACGAAACATCAACAAGAACATGTAAAACACAAGTAACTTTTGCTAATATGACTGATCAAGAAATTGAATGGTATGCAGAAACAGGAGAATGGCATGGAGCGGCAGGCGGATATAGAATTCAAAGTCTGGCTTCCTGTTTTGTTAAAAAAATAGAAGGTTCATATTCTGGTGCTGTCGGGTTGCCTATTTTTGAACTTTACGATATACTTAAAGAACAAGGTTATTCTATTTTAGAATAATTTTATAGATTACAACAACTCGTAGAGTTGCACATTCCGATCTCTTTGGAGATGCGAGAAACAGAGTTTGGTGGTTTGATTAAAAAAAATTATTTTGAATAATTCAAACCCGTGAAGGAGCGTTACTCATGGCTGTAGTAACAATGAAAAACCTGTTGGAATCTGGAGTTCACTTCGGACATCAGGTAAAACGCTGGGATCCACGTATGAAGAAGTACATCTTCGCAGAACGCAATGGAATCCACATTATTGATTTGCAGAAAACAATTGCTGCAATTAAAGACGGATATGATGAAGTTCGTAAAGTAACTGCATCAGGAAAATCAATTCTTTTTGTTGGAACAAAAAAACAGGCTCAGCAGGCTGTACAGAAAGAAGCTGAACGCTGTGGTATGTTCTATGTAAACAACCGCTGGCTTGGTGGTATGCTTACAAACTTCTCTACAATCAAAAAATCACTTCAGCGCCTCAAGAAAATTGAAAAAATGGAAATTGACGGCACTTTTGATAATCTTACAAAAAAAGAAGTTGCAGCACTCCAGAAAGAAAAATCAAAACTTGAAAAGAACCTTGGTGGTATCAAAGAAATGAAAGAACTTCCAGGTGCAATTTTCATTATCGATACACACAAAGAACAGCTTGCAGTTGCAGAAGCACGCAGAATGGGTATCCCAATTATTGCAGTTGTAGATACAAACTGTAACCCAGAAGGAATCGACTTCCCTATTCCTGGTAACGATGATGCTATTCGTGCAATTTCATTATTTACATCAATTATTGCTAACGCTGTAATTGAATCTGATAATGAAGCTGGACTTAAGATTCTTGAAAATCTTAATGATGATGAAGAAATTACTACAGATGCAGTAATTAAGAGTGAAGATGAAGAAATCGTAGACTATTCAAATTATCAGCCAACAGAAACAAAAGAAGAAGATGTTGAAGAAGATGACAAAGATAGTCTTGTTGATGAAGATAAAATTTATAAGGACTAATTTATGGCAATCACAGCAGCTGATGTAAAAGCACTTCGTGAAAAAACTGGTGCTGGTATGATGGAATGCAAAAAAGCCCTTACAGAATGTAATGGTGATATTGCAGAAGCAGAAAAATCTTTGAAAGAAAAAGGTCTTGCAGCAATGGCAAAACGTTCTGAACGTGCTACTTCTGAAGGACGTTTGTTCATTCGCCAGGATGGAAATAAAATTGCAGTAATTGAACTTACTTGTGAAACTGACTTTGTTGCAAAAAATGCTGATTTTATTGCAGTTGGAGAAAAAATGCTTGATGTAACACTTGCTAAAGGTTACACAAAAGTTGAAGCAGAACACGAAGAAATTCTTGAACCTCTCAAAGTTTCTATTCGTGAAAACATGAAAGTTGCAAAAGTTGAAGTATTTGAAGTACCTGCAACTGCATCTGCAGCTTATTATGTTCACTCTGATTTTAAAACTGGTGCAGTTGTAATCGTTGACGGTTCAACAGCTGACACTGTAAAAACTTTTGCAAAAGACTGTTGTTTACACATTGCAGCTTTCACACCATCTTATACTTCTAAAAAAGATGTACCACAGAGCTACATTGATGAACAAAAAGAAATCTTTAAAGCTCAGATGGACCAGGACGAAAAAATGGCTGGAAAACCTGAAAACGTTAAAGAAGGTATTTTGCAAGGTAAAATCAACAAACATTTGGCAGAAATCTGTTTTGAAGACCAGATGTTCGTAAAAGATGACAAAAAAACTGTAACTGCTAAACTCGCAGAAACAGGAAAAGAAGTTGGTGCAACACTTTCTTTTGCAGTTGCAAAACTTTTTGTTTTGGGTAAATAAATTTACTTAAAAAAGGCTATTTTGATTTTAAGATATGATCAAAATAGCCTTTCCATAACTCTCCGTTAACGCGGGGGTTTGCAGGAGGAAAATATGTCGGAAACTTGTGAAGCTCGAATGGAAAAAACTATAGCTTCTTTAAAAGATTCATTTAATACAATTAGAACTGGTCGTGCTAATGCGGCAATTTTTGATAAAGTTCGCGTAGATTATTATGGAACAAAATCTCCATTAAATCAGGTAGCAACTATTGCCATTCCAGAAGCTCGTTCTGTTATCATCACTCCTTTTGATAAATCACTTATTTCTGAAATTGAAAAAGCAATTCAAGTTGCTGACTTGGGATTAAACCCTTCTAATGATGGTAAAGTCATTCGTATACAGATTCCAGCACTGACTGCTGAACGTCGCAAAGAACTTGTAAAACAGGCAAAAACAATTGCAGAAAACAGTAGAACTGCAATTAGAAATATTCGTCGTGATGGAAATGACGATTTGAAAAAACAACAGAAAGACGGAACTTTAACTGAAGATGGTCTTAAAACAGAAACTGATAAGCTTCAAAAATTGACTGACAAATTCATCGATGAAATCAATAAGATTTACGAAGCAAAAGAAAAGGATATTTTACAAAACTAATGTCTTTAGATAATAAAAATCTTCCATTACATGTAGCCATTACAATGGACGGTAATGGAAGGTGGGCACAACAAAGAAAATTACCACGTACTGCAGGTCATGATCAAGGATTGCACACTGTAAAACGAATTGTAAAACTTGCATCAGACCTAGGAATAAAATATTTAACTTTGTACGTATTCTCCACAGAAAACTGGAAAAGAACAGAAAAAGAAGTCGGTTTTCTAATGAACTTGATTCACATTCATCTTTGCGGTGAACTTGATTTTTATAAACAAAACGGAATCAAAATCAATCATATTGGAGATATTGAATCACTCCCTGACTCCATCAAAAAAGATATAACTGAAGCAATTGAAGATACAAAAGATTTTTCAGGAATGACGCTAAATCTGGCCATTAATTATGGCGGAAGAGATGAACTTCTGAGAGGAATTAAGAAAATCATAAATAACAAAATAAATGAAAATGAAATCACAGAGCAATTAATTTCAAGCTTTTTAGATATGCCACAAAGTCCCGATGTAGATTTGCTTATAAGAACTGGAGGTGAGAAAAGACTAAGCAATTTTTTGCTATGGCACATTCCATATGCAGAGCAGATTTACACAGACACTTTATGGCCAGATTACACGGATGAAGAGTTTTTAAAAAATATTGAAGATTTTTCACATCGAAACAGAAGATTTGGTGCAGAAAAAACTGAAAATGTAAAAAAGGAATAAAATGAGTAAAACAGCAAAACGGTTATTAACTTTTTTTATTGGAATTCCTCTTGTATTACTGATTGTTTTTACAAACTATATGAATAGTCTTGCATTGCATATTGCAATAGGCATTTTTTCAGTTCTTGGAGCAAATGAATTTTATAATATGCTCAAGATTAATCACACACTTTTTCCAAAACCTTTACTTTTGATTTTTACTGCTTTATTGCCATATCTTACTTTTTTATTCATTCTATATGATTTTAAAATTGAATTGATACCGTGGGTTTATCTTTTTGAAGTTTTATTATTGATGGGCATTGAGTGTTTTTCTGCAAAAACATTTGAAAAATCGTTATCAAAAATTGCATATTCCAGTTTACTTCTTTTTTATTGCGGATTTTTGCTTACATTTCTTTCCAGATTGACAGTTACAGAAAACTCAACTTACATAATCAGTTTATTTTTGATATTTGTTTTTATTTGTGATTCTCTTGCCTGGTTTTTTGGAGTTTTATTTGGAAAATCAACAAGAGGATATGTTGCTGCAAGTCCAAACAAAAGTTTAGTTGGTTTTATTGGAGGAATCTCTTGTTCAATTCTTGCAGGATTTTTGTTTAAATGTATTTTTCCAGAAAGACTTCCATTTTCATATATTGAGATTTTTATTCTTGGTTTTCTTACTGCTACTGCTTCAATTGTGGGAGATTTAATTGAATCTGTATTTAAGCGTTCTTCAGGAGTAAAAGACAGTGGAAACTTGATTCCAGGCCGAGGTGGAGTTCTTGATTCTATTGATTCAATCGTGATTGCAGTTCCTGTTTTTTATATCTGTCAATATTGTTTCAGTTTATATTAATATTCTGTTTATATTATAGTTTTTTTTAGTTTACAAATATGAAAAGAGTTTTAGTTTTGGGGTGTACAGGCTCCATAGGTACAAATACATTAAATATCGCTAATAATCTTCCTCAGGATTTTAAAATCTGCGGATTGCAATCTCATTCAAATGGAAAAAAACTTGCTGAGCTTGGAACTTTATATAATTGTCCAACTTTGCTCACTTCAAAAGATTCTTCGGCACAAGCTTATGAAAAATTGATTGAAGAATCTAGACCGGATATCGTCGTAAACGGTATAGCTGGTGCTGCAGGGCTTTTACCTTCAAAAATAGTACTGGAAAATAAAATTGATATTGCACTTGCAAATAAAGAAACGATTGTAATGGCAGGTCCTTTGATTAAAAATCTTGCAAAACAAAATGAAGCAAAAATTCTTCCAGTCGATTCGGAACATTCTGCTATTTTTAATCTTGTTGAAAAAATTGGAAAAGAGAACATCAGTAAGATTGTGATTACAGCAAGTGGCGGTCCTTTCAGAACTTTTACAAAAGAACAGCTTAATAATGTAACAGTTGAGCAGGCATTGAATCATCCTACATGGAAAATGGGTAAAAAAATTACAATTGATTCGTCTACACTTGCAAATAAAGGTCTGGAAGTAATTGAAGCAGCTTATCTTTTTGATGTATCTTCAGAACAGATTGAAGTTGTCGTACATCCACAAAGTTTAATTCATTCTCTTGTGCGCACAAATGATGGCATGCTTTATGCTCAAATTTCCGATCCTGATATGAAGCATCCGATTTACAGTGCTTTGACTTGGCCTGAAAATAAAAAAACTTATCTTGAACCATTTGATTTATTTGATCAGACAATGACTTTTTTTAAACCAAGGATTAATGATTTTCCACTTTTAGGCTATGCTTTTGAATGTGTAAAAATGGGAAACTGTTATCCGCTTGTTTTTAATGCAGCAAACGAAGTTGCAGTTCATGCATTTTTACAAAAAACTATATCATTTCCAGCAATTACAAGAATCGTACGCTCTGTTCTTGATTATGACTGGTCTGCAAAACTTGATTCTTTTGAAACAGTTTTTGAAGCTGATAAAAAAGCAAGAGAACTTGCACAGGAGCTTCTTTAATGAAATGGATATATGGACTTTTATGCCTGTTTTTTCTTATTCTTTTTCATGAATTTGGACATTTCATTGCAGCAAAAATTTTTGGTGTTAAAGTTGAAGCATTTTCAATAGGTTTTGGACCAGTTCTTTTACATAAAAAAATTAAAGGAACTGATTTCAGACTTTCGCTTTTTCCTCTCGGCGGATACTGCAACATGAAAGGTGAAAAAGATTTTCAAAAAGCACTCGAAGAAAATAGAAAAGAAATTTCTGGTGATTTTGATTCTCTTTATGGTATTCATCCTGTAAAAAGAGCTGTAATTGGTTTTGCAGGACCTTTTTTTAATTTTATTTTTGCAGTTCTTGCTTATTCTATTATTAATTTTGTAGGTTATGATTATTACACATATTCAAATAAAGTTTTGATAAATGAAAATGTTACATCTTGTGTTGCAAAAGATGCTGGAATCATTTCTGGTGATAAAATCATAAAAATCAATAATAAAAAAATCGAAGATTTCAGTGAAATAATTCAGGAAATATCTGCACGTCCAGATGAAGATTTATGCATTACTATTGATAGAGACGGAAAAATATTTGAGATTAATCTTCATTCAGAACTCGATAAAGAAACTGGAACTGGTAAAATTGGCATTTCTGCTGATTCTCAAACTTTGATAAAAAAATCTACACCAAAGATTAATATTTTTTCTGCATTTGCACATGGTTTTCTGGATACTATTGAATATGTTTCATTAACTTTTAAAAGTATTGGGACGCTTTTTAAAGGTGTTGATTTAGACAATGCAGTTTCCGGACCTGCACGAGTTACAGATTTACTTGGAACAACTGTTAAAGAAAGTTTTAGCGAAGGTTTTAAGATTGGAATGATTAATATGCTTTATCTTATGGGTATAATAAGCATTTCTCTTTTTATCATGAATTTGCTTCCAATTCCAGTTCTTGACGGAGGATTGATTCTTTTTGCATTTATTGAATTCATCATAAGGCGAAAAATTAATCCAAAAATTCAGTATTATTTTCAGTTTGTAGGAATTGCCTTTATTGCAATTTTATTTATAATTGGATTAAAGGGTGATATAAAATTCTTTTTAAATAAATGATATTCTATATTTAATACAAAATCTTTTTTTACTGGAGATTTATTATGAAAAAAATCATCTTTTCTTTATTTTTAATAAATATTTTTTTTAGTCTTTGGGGGCAGTCTCATATTTCTCAACAGTCACATCAAGATAATGTAAATAAATTGTTGCCTGCAATCAAATCTGATTATGAAAAATGTTTTTTTTCTGCAGGAGAAGACGGTTTTGTTATCAAATGGTCAGAGGACAATCAGGGAGAACATTATCAGTTTTCTGAAGTGGGAATAAGACTTATAGCTTTATCTCCAAACGGAAATGATATTGCCATTTATGAAACTGATGGTGGTTCTGTAAACAAAGTAAGTGTTTGGGATTGGAGAACTTTTACTAGAAAGTTTCAGAAAAAGTTTTCCGACTCTATCACCTCTCTTGCATATTCTTCCAAGGGAACTTATCTGATAATTGGAACTGCTACGGTAGACGGTGCCGTATTTGTTAAAACTAATGGTTGGCAAATAGTAGATAAAATAAAATCAAATACAGGAATCGTAAATTATATCCATACAAGTAAGACAGAAAGAACTTGTGTTTTATATTCACCTTCGGGAGCTCTAGCTTATTATGATATGCAAAATGGAAAGCTCAAACATGAAAAATTTTCTATTATAAAAGGGCTTTCTCAAGTTGTAATGTATAATGATGATAAATTTCTTGCAGGCGTAAAGGACAATCAAATCTATATAATAAATGCCTTTAAAGGAAACATTCTTACCGCAATCAATGCCAGTAATCCAATAATACTTTCACAAGAGAATGATGAAAAACTTTATTATCTGGAATTTGACGGAAAAAATAACTATGAACTGAAAATGATTGAAAATCTTGAAAAGAATACTGTATCAAATCCAAGAATCGTAAAAAACTTTCGTGGGCCGAAGGCAAATGCTAAGATAACAGTTGGAATAAAAGACGGTAACAACATTTATCTTGGAAATAAAGCCGGAGCAGTTTTTAATACAGATGCAGAGCCTTCAACTGTGACGCAGATTCTTGATGAAAGTATAGTAACACAGAACATTTATTCAAGAATCTTCGGGATGATTCCATACGACAAAGACTTTTTGTTTTTAACATCCAATGCACTTTACAAATCTTCTTATGATTCTGGTATTGTCGACAAAATTATGTCAACTGATGGGGAAACACAAATAACAAAACTTAAGGACAACAACATAATTTTATGGTCTAAAGGAAGCAGAAATCCTGTTGTGCGCGTAGATTTGGACAAAAAAACTTCTCAGAATATTTTTACACCAAAAAACAGCATACAGTCTTTGAAAATGAGTTCAATCGGAGAAAAAGAATATATTATAGAAATCGAAAGTAACAGCATTGTAAATTTATATGATTTGGAGAATCAAACTTTTAAACAAGTCTATTCAGGAGCAGGAATTCAAGATGCAATTCTTGTGAATAACGGATTGATGTACATAGCAAAATCGGCTGCAACAAATCCTAAAACTCCAATTCTTACAGTAAACATTGAAACTGGAGAAACAGTTCCATTGAATGTAAAAGGTAATGTTGCATACGCTTTGAGCACAGACGGAACAATTATTTATGGAATTAATCTTATTTCGGATGATTCTGGACGCAATACTTATGTTTTTTCTTATAATACTGCAACAAAACAGATGACAAACATATTAAAATTTGCTGATGAGGATTCTGGAGCATTTACTTATTTAAATGGGAAAAATCTTTATACTAATATAGGAAGAAATAAAATTTACTGCTATAACATTTCTACAAAAAAACGTTTTGCTTATAACAGATCAGCTTCCATTCCACAAACAATGTGTCAAAATGGAAATAGAGTTGTAATTTTAAACCAGAACGGAAGTATTTCATGGTGCACACCAACTGATGCAAAACTTACAGCTGACTGGTATCTTACAGTTGATGAACAATGGTATGAATTCTAAAAAAAACAGTTTGATGACAGATAATTTTAGTTTTAATCAATTGTCATCAAACTGCTGTAGTAATTAATTTTTTTATCTCCAGTCAGCAGTGTTTATTCCACAACCTCGCATCAAAGCTTCTGAATAAACATTTACATAGCCATCAACAGAACGGTCCCAACTGAAATCTTTCTGCATTCCGCGTTCCTGCATTTTTTTGATGTGGTCTTTTTTGTTGTAATATGCATAAGTTGCCCAACCAACAGTGTTGTATACAGCTTCTGGAGTAAGGGAATCAAACAAGAATCCAGTTCCGTCACCAGTATTTTCATTGTATTGTTCAACAGTATCTGCAAGTCCACCAGTTCTTCGGACGATTGGAAGAGTTCCATACAAAATGGAATACATCTGGTTTAAACCACAAGGTTCATATCTAGAAGGCATCAAGAAGAAATCAGAACCAGCTTCAATCAGGTGACTTAAACTTTCATCATAACCTACAAACGCCCTCATATTTGGTAATACATTTTGAAGATTATTAATCTCCTGTTCACACCATTTTTCTCCGCTGCCTAAAACAGCAAACTGGATTTCCATATTTTTGCACATTGAATACATGCAGCCGTAATTTGGTGCAAAA
Source organism: uncultured Treponema sp. (assembly GCA_945868875.1). Lineage (GTDB taxonomy): Bacteria > Spirochaetota > Spirochaetia > Treponematales > Treponemataceae > Treponema_D. Next base: position 8,273 of record CAMBMW010000025.1, on the reverse strand, counting down.
ATCTCTGCAATTCCTTTCTGATCAGCAAGACGCGTTACAATTCCAAAAACTGGAACATTAGGATTTACTGGCAGTCCCATTCGTTTTTGTAATTCTTCCTTACACTTCTTTTTATTTTCAAGATTTTTATAATCAAAATTGGCAGGTAAAAGTTTATCTTTTGAAGGATTCCAGGTATCCAAATCACAACCATTTAAAACTCCGCGAACACAGTCACTTCGTACACGCAAAAGTCCATCAAGTCCAAAACCACCTTCTGTAGTCTGAATTTCACGTGCGTAAGTTGGTGAAACAGTTGTAATCATATCTGCACAAGAAAGTGCTGACTGGAGCAGATTAATAGCACCATTATGTTCAAGTCCAGCACCATAATAAAGATTCCAATCAAGTCCAAGAGCTGGAAAATTTTCTTTTCCATATACACCTTGATAACCAAGATTGTGAATTGTAAAGACAGAAGCTGTATGAGCAAAATATCCATTTCTGCAAACATGTTTTAAAAGAACTGGAACAAGGGCACAAAACCAGTCATGTGCATGCATTATGTCAGGATACCATCCCAACATTCGGCACAATTGAAACGCACCATGACATAAAACTGCTGCCCGGTATGGATTATCATGGAAATCAGGTTCAACTTTTGTGCCATAAATTCCATCACGACCATAGCAAAGTTCATGGTCAATAAAATAAACTGGAATATCAGTTTGAGGAAGAGGTGCTTCATAAAACTTAACCCAGGTTTCAACTTGACCTGCAGCTACAGCCACTGGTGTTTCTATAGGTTTTAGTTTTGTTCTGTCTATTTTATAATATCTTGGCATTACAATTCTAACATCATGCCCCTGTTTTCTCAGATTGATTGCCAAAGCTGAAACTGCATCTGCAAGTCCACCTGTTTTTGCAAAAGGTACAGTTTCTGAAGTAACCATTAATATTTTCATTTTGTCCTCCATAAAAAAAATATATCAACTAAATGTTAAAGTAAAAAAAAGTAAAATTCGTGCAACTTCAACGGATTTTATCTTATCCTTGAAATAAAAATTACTTTTCTTCCACAGCTTTTTTAAATGCTTCTTTGCTGTTTAAAATTGTCTGTTCACTGCAACAGTAAGCAATTCTAAACCACCCTTTTCCAGCAAAACCAGAACCTGGCGCACAAAGAATATTATACTTTTTCAGATGATTTACAAAAGCCATATCATCATCATTCCAGCCGTCAGGAACTTTTACCCAAAGATAAAAAGCTCCTTCAGGTGTTGCATATTTTAATCCTGCATAATCCATTACAGCCATAATCTGATTACGTCTTTTTTCGTAGGTAGAAAAATCACACTCAGCATCCCACGATTTTGCAATAACTTTCTGGAAAAAAGCCGGGGCATTTACATATCCTAAAACTCTGGTACAGAAAACAGCAGCTGAAATAAACTCTTTTGCTTCAGGACAAGATGGATTTACACAAATATAACCAATTCGTTCGCCTGGAAGACTTAGATTTTTTGCAAAACTTGTTACTACAACAGCATATTCATATTTTGGGAAAACTTTTGCAACTTTTTTTCCATTATAAGTAATTGCGCGATAAGGTTCATCAAGAACAAGATAAGGATAACGACCAGTTTTTGCACCATGTTGTTTTAAAACTTGCACAAGATTATCTATATCATCATCAGAATATACACGACCAGTAGGATTATTTGGAGAATTGATTAACACTGCAGCAGTTTTTTCAGTCAATGCAGATTTTATTGCGTCACTGTCCAATGAAAAATCTGACTTTGTTGGAACACCAACAATTTTTCCGTTATAATTATGAACATAATGACCGTACTCTGCAAAATATGGGCAAGGAACAATAACTTCGTCATTAGGATTTAACAACGCTTTTAAAGTGGCATTTATTGCACCAGCAGCTCCCACTGACATAACGACATTTGAAAAGTCAATTTCAACTCCTTGTTCTATAGAAGTTTTTTTTGCCATTGCCTGCCGTGTTTCTGTATATCCAGGATTTGGCATATAGCCATGACGCAGATGAGTTGTATCCAAAGCAACTTCCTTTACAGCATCACAAACTTTTTGAGGAGGATCCAAATCTGGATTTCCTATGCTAAAATCATACACATTTTCAGCACCAAATTTTTGCTTTAAAAGTGCGCCTTCTTCAAACATCTTGCGGATAACGCCGTTCGATGGACTTTCTACTATCTGCTTAACATTCTTTGAAATCATAGTAAGGATAGTATACCACACTTTTATAGCACTTGCAAAATAAATAAGATTGAATTCTTATTGAAATGAATTACTTTTTTTTTTATAATAAATAAATATGAAAAGAAAATTTTTATTATTATTGTTAAATCTTATATTTGTCTCTGTTTTTGCTTCTCCGTTTAATGAAAAGCTTTCAGATGAAGAATATGAAAGCCTGCAAAATGGCGAACTTTTAATAAGAAATATTAATCATAAAAAAAATATTTCATTAAAAAAAGGGTTATTTTCTATTTCAGATGAGATGATAAAGATTTTTAATGATTTAAACCCAAAATATCTTGCAGAAGTAATACAATTCAAAAAAATTGAAGAGAACCCTGATTTACCTCAAAAACTTGAAGAAATATTAAATAATATCTCAGAGTATACCGGTATTCCTTATTATTCTGAAAGAGCTGAAAAATGGTATAACTTATATGATTCTGCAGAAGTTACAGAAACCATTGAATCTGGTGATTCAAAAATATTAAAAGTTAGATTAGAAATGGCACCTTTTGGAACAGTAGATGAAACAATTGAAATTAAATCTGATGAAAATACAGTTTTTTATATAGCAGAAAATGATAATAAATTAAGATATGATGATGCCATTGATTGTGTATGGCCTCAAAAAATGAAAATATCTATTCTTTTATTTCAATATGAAGACAATTGGGTTCTTTATGGAATTGGAGGAGTAAATGCACCAAGAATTCCTTTTTTTACACAAAGAATACAAACTTCATTTATAAACAGAATCAAAACATTCTGCAGTTTTATATTTCAAAAGCTGTAATTTTTTTGAATGGGAGGATTCAGATGATTTGGTTGATTGGAAATAAAGGAATGCTTGGAAGTGAAGTTTCCCGACAGTTAGAAGAAGCAAAACTTCCATTTGTGGGCACTGACAAAGAAATTGATATCACAAATCCCGACGCTTTAGAAATTTTTGCAAATAATATTTTGACAGAATCATATTTTCCATCTGATTTACCGCATAGCGAAAGACGAATCACGTGGATTATCAACTGTTCTGCATATACAAATGTTGAAAAAGCAGAGGAAGATGTCGAACTTGCTGAAAAACTGAACACACAGGGACCTTTGAACATTGCGCGCCTTGCCAGAAAAATTGGTTCAAAATTGATACACATTTCTACAGATTATGTGTTCAACGGAAAAGGCACAGAACCTTATACAGAAGATATGAAAAAAGAGCCTTTAGGGGTATATGGAAAAACAAAATCTCAGGGCGAAGATGCAATCCAAAAAGAAATGAATACATATTTTATTTTACGTACTGCATGGCTTTATGGTTTTGATGGTAAAAATTTTGTTTACACAATGACAAATGCTATGAATAAAAGAGATAGTGTAAAAGTAGTAAATGACCAAAAAGGTTCTCCAACTTGTGCAGTGGATTTGGCACAAGTTATTATCAAGATTATTACAAAAACTGAGAAAGCAAAAGGATTTTTTGGCAAAAACAGTGTTCCTTCTTTTGGTGTTTATCATTTTACTGATGAAGGAGAAACAACCTGGTACGATTTCACACAGGAAATATATCGTCTTGGAAAAAAATATGGACGAATAACAAGTGATTGCTCAGTAAATCCATGTACCACAGAAGAATACGGAGCAAAAGTTGAACGCCCAGCATATTCAGTTTTGAGTAAAGAAAAAATTGCAAAAGAACTCAAAATCAAAATCCCACAATGGCAAGTTAGTCTTGAAAAATTTATCAAAAGTAACAGATTTGTAAGTGAAAAATAACGTTTCGGAGAATTTATGAAAAAAGTATTATTGTTTGTTTTTTTTATTCAAATTGTATGTCTATTTGCACAAGAAGCATTAAAATCAACCGAAGAAGAATATTATGATTTTCTTTCACTACAGGGAATTGTGGAACGCCCTACTCTCGGTTATAGAACACTTTCTGATTCAGTCTGGGAAATTCCAGAGAATACAGAACATGTCTGGCAAAATAATAATTTAGGTTCGACAAAAGTTTTATGGCAATCTGAAAATCAAGGAAATAATTGGTTTACAAAAGGATTTTTCCACGGATTTAAATATAAACTTTTTGGTCCTGACTGGTTTAACAGTTTTAATACAGCAGCACCTTACGGTCAAAATGATGGAGCATTATGGCAAGGTCGTGGTTACAACACAAGTTTAACAGCAGGAGCCAGAATAGAAGGCTACGGTTTTGAATTGACGTTTAAACCAATGGTTACGTTTAGTCAGAATTTGGGGTTTGAGATAATGCCATCAGTCTATGACAGTCAATATGGATATATTTGGGGATATACAAAGAACATTGGAATAGATGCTCCACAGAGATTTGGAAATACTGCTTTTTGGAACTATGATTGGTGTGATTCCGAAATAAGATGGAAATTTTATAATTTTACAGCAGGATTTGGAACACAATCAGTTTGGATTGGTCCATCTTGGAAAAACGCTATGCTTGGCAGTAATAATGCTCCAAGTTATCCAAAATTTGATATTGGTTTACAAAAAACTGAAATTATTATTCCTGGAATAGATTGGAATATTGGTTTTATTGATGCTAAAATTATAATTGGTTATCTTTCAGAAAGTGATTATTTTGATAATGATGAAAGCAATAATCATAATATGATTTCATCTTTTATTTTTTCTTATGCACCTTCTTTTATTCCTGGATTCACAATAGGAGCATCAAAAGTATGTCTTACAAAATGGGGAAATGATTTTTGGAAATATATTAATCCATTCTATAATTCAAATGATGTTTACGGTATAGGTGAAGATCAAAAAATGTCTATTTTCTTAGATTGGAATATATATTCTGTTGGTCTTGAATTATATGGGGAAATCGGAATAGATGATTATCTACAAAATGGTTTTATTCATGGTGGAATAAGATATCCATTTGATACTTTAATGTGGACTGCAGGATTAAAAAAGACATTCGCTATTTCAAAAACAAAATCAATTTATGGAGAATTGATTACAGAAGTTACTTTTATGGAACTTCCAAGAAACAAGGGGAAACAATGTTATTATGCTTTCAATTTTCACCATCAAATATCACAGGGATTTACACAAAAAGGCCAGTACATTGGTACTTTTTTAGGTAACGGTGGTAATAGTCAAATCATACAGTTAAATGTTTACTATCCAAAAGGAAAAATATCTGCGCTTATCGGAAGAAATAATCCCGATAATACTTATTCATATAACACCTTAAATAATCATAATGAAACCTATAAAGCAAACTTAATTATTGGTCTAAATTCTACGTATTTTATTTCAAAAAGTTTTTTTGTTGATATCGGTATTGTTTATAATGAGATTGTTAATTCTCAATATTGGATAAAAGAAAATGATGAATACAAAACAAGCGCTCGTATTGATAATTTTCAGTTTTCTTTTAATATTAAATATCAATTCTAAAAAATTGATTTTATTGGTGGTTTATGAAGAAAAAGATTGCATTTTTATTACCAGGGAGGGATACATCCCCTTGTGGAGGTTATAAAATAGCTTATGAATACGCAAATAGGTTTTCTCAAATTGGCTATGATGTTGCTTTAGTTTATCCTCATATAGAAACTTTTTTTTCGAAGAAAAACAAAAATATTTTCATTCAAGTTAAAAAGTATTTTGGAATGTTAATAAAATGGAAATTAAAAAAACGATTAAAAGCAGGAGAATGGTTTTCTATTTCTTCTCAAATACAAAAAATTCACATTTTTAAAATTTCAGATTTTTTTTTACGAAAAAAACTTAAAGGATATAAAATCATTGCAACAGCTGTTGAAACTGCATATGCATTAAATAAAATTTCATTTATTCCAGATGCAGACAAATTCTATTTTATTCAAGATTTTGAACAATGGAATGGAAAAACAGCTGAAGAAATATATGAATCCTACAGATTTCCTTTGAAAAAGATTGTAATTGCACCTTGGCTTCAAAAAGAAGTTGAAAAAACTGGAAATACTGCTTTTCTTATTCCTAACGGATTTGATTTTAATTATTTTAAACTTACTCAATCTATTGAAAAAAGATCACCCTTTGAGATAGCCATGCTTTATCACAAAGATGATAGAAAACGTTGCTGTGATTCAATTGATGCTTTAAAAATTGTGAAAACCTATATACCACAACTACATGTAACAATGTTTGGCACTCCTGAAAAACCTGATTTACCTGAATGGTTTTCTTACTATCAATGTCCTGATAAAGAAACACACAATTCAATTTATAACAATGCTTCCATATTTGTAGCAGCAAGTAATGTTGAAGGTTTTGGATTAACAATTGGAGAAGCAATGATTTGTGGCTGTTGTATATCATGTACAGAAACAACAGGTTTTTTATGTATGGCTAATAACACTACTGCTCTATTATCCCCTGTTTATGATGTTAAAAAACTCGCGGATAATATTTTATTATTAATAAATAATCAAAAATTGCGTATAGAATTAGCAGAAAATGGACATAATTATATCCAACAGTTTACTTGGGAAAATGCATTTTCTCTTTTTAAAAATTTTATCGAAGGTAATACATTTAATGATCAAAGATAAATCTCTTAAAAAGAATGCTTTTTTTAATGTACTAAAGACTCTAATGGGAATTCTATTTCCATTAATTACTTTTCCATATACATCTAGAATTCTTCTTCCAGATGGATTAGGAAAAGTAAATTTTGCAAATTCTATTATTTCATATTTTACAATGATTGCTTCTCTTGGTATTGCAGGTTATGGAATTAGAGAAGCAGCAAAGAAAAGAAAAAATAAGCAGGAATTATCTCAATTCTTTATAGAAATATTTACGATTAACATTATTTCAACAATTATTTCATATATTCTTCTATTTTTAGCAATTCAGTTTATTCCTAAATTTTCAGAATATCGAATTTTATTACTGATTTTAAGTATTTCAATTCTTTTTTCAACAATTGGTGTAGACTGGATGTTAGGTGCTTTGGAAGAATATGGTTTTGTAGCTATTCGTTCATTTCTTATTCAATTACTATGTTTAATTCTTTTATTTTTATTTGTAAAATCAAAAGAAGATTATTATAAATATGTTATGATAATCGTTATTTCATCTGTTGGTTCAAATATTTTCAATTTGTTCCATTTAAGAAAATTTATTTCGTTTAAACAATTAAAAAAATTACAATTAAGACAGCATTTAAAACCAATTTTCATTTTTTTTGGTTCCTCTATTGCTATTAGTATTTTTACGATGCTTGACACAACAATGCTTGGAATGTTGTCAGAAGATACTCAAGTTGGATATTATTCAGCATCAATAAAAATAGTTCATTTAATAAGAAACTTATTTCCAGCAATATTCACAGTTATGTTTGCTCAGATGTCAATTATGGTTAATGAAAATAATCAGGATAGATTAAGAGAATTAATCAATAAAACACTATGTTTGATTATGTGCCTTTCCTTTCCAATAATTTCAGGATTATTTATCCTTGCTAGACCAGTCATTTTTCTTTTAGCTGGAACTAATTATATGTCTGCAGTATCAACAATGTATACAATGATTCCATTGATTTTTTTTAGTTCTATATCTAGCTTTCTTGGGGGAAATGTATTAAACTCACAGGGTAAAGAAAAGACATACCTTTGTTGCGTTATTATTGGTGCTGTATCAGATTTTGTATTAAACTTTTTGTTAATTCCAAAACATGGTTCTTTAGGGGCTGGTATTGCCACTATAACAACAGAAATTATTATTTTTATTTTGTATATTTTTATTAATAAGAAATTTGTTTTTTCAAAACAAAATTTCATTTCTTTTGCTAAATATTTATCTGCAACTTTAGTTATGACAATTTGCTGTATATTTACATCAAAATTGTTTTATTCTGAAATATTTAAATTAATATTTACTACAATTCTAGGGATTATAGTTTATTTTATTATGTTGTTATTATTTAAAGATTCTATTTTAAGTAATTTTATTTCTATAATAAAAGTAAAACTGAAGATTAATAA
>CAMBMW010000024.1 GCA_945868875.1 uncultured Treponema sp. | reverse complement strand
AGAAGAATATTTTATAAATTTGCAACGCAAACTTTGTGCAAGATAAAAACATATTGTTTCGGCTGTTTTATCTTGCACGCTAAAAAACTTAAAAGAAAACATATTTAATAAAGTTGGAGGAAAAATCTCACAAAAGTAATTTTCACATCTTTATTAATAAGACTTAAAAAATTTTATCAAATAAAATTTTATGGCAACATTCTTTTGAATTTATATGAATATTTTGCATACTTTACGGTATTTTGTCAAGGATTATATCACCTTTGTTCAGGGCAAACGCATTATAAAAAATATTTTCATAAAAGTTGGCGCGAGGGAGTGAGACACAGGGCAAAAAGACTTTTTTTGGGGCTGCCGCGAGAGCGGCATTATAATAGTTTCTATACCCCAAAAAACGTCTAGCGCATTATTGCGCGTTTTTGACCTGTGAATCACGACCGGGAGCCAGATATTACAACTAATCATTTTATAATGCGTTTGCCCTATGAACTTTTCAAAGAATTATTGAATTTTCACAAGTAATGGTATATCATAAAATTTATGAAAACTGCTAAAAAAATTCGTATGTTTACTATTATTATTATAATTTTTACATTATTATATCTTTTCTTTGCAGCCAAACCTTTATCAAAAGAATATCAATTCAATCCTGTCTGGAACATCAATACATCATACCCTGTTGTGAAAAATTCAAATCTGCAGGAAAAACCTGTTCATTTCCATTTGGGACAAACTATAGGCTATTTTGATTCTGAAGGAACTGTCACACATTATAAAACTTTTCCTTCGAAAGTTTCTATATCTGATTTTTACTATGCAACTTATGACACAAATGCTTCAAACATTCCGTTTTATTTTCCAGACGGAAAGGAAGCCGGCATTATTTCAGCAAGTGGTTATCCATATTTTGTGGAGGATTTAATCTACGTCATGCTTCCCGGAGGTTCTTCTTTTGCAAAATGTGATGAAAAAGGAAACATTATGTGGCAATATGAAGGCATTATTCCTATCACCGCATTTTCTGCGAAAAAAGATTTTACTGCAATTGGTCTTTCAGATGGTACTATCAAAGTTTTTGATAATGTAACTGGTGAAACACAAATTACTTTTTCTCCTGGCGGAAGCGATTATCCTGTTATTCTCGGTCTTGATATTTCTGAAGATGGTGAATATATAGCTTCCATTTCCGGACACAATCAGCAGCGTTTTGTTCTATCACATAAAGAAGGAGCCGGTCAAAAAATTATTTATCACACTTTTTTGGATACAGATTCCCCATACCGCACTTTGATCCACTTCTGTGATGATAAAAAACGAGTTTTCTACAATTTTGAGAACAATCTTGGAATTTATGATTTAAATAATCAGAAAAACACTTTCATAAAACTTCAAAGCAAAGTCATATCTATGGAAGAAAGTGATTACTTTATTTATCTTTTGGGAAAAGATAAGCAGGAATATACAGTTTCACTGATTGAAAATACAAACACACTTGGCGGAAGTTTTTCATTCAATGCTGATACAGCCTTTATTCATTCGGTAGATAATAATTTATACATTGGAAAAGATAATACAATCTCCTGTTTATCTATTTCTAAATAAGCAATTTTATATTTTCAGGTTTTTTTATGAAAAAAGTTTTATTTTACATTTTATCGACATTTTTGTTTTTTTCACTATTTGGATTTGAGTGGCCACAGGAAAACATTACTTTGGAATCATATTCATCTTATTTTGGACAAAAACGCGGAGGACTAATCAGTCATTCACTTATTTTTGAAGAGCCATCTCAAATCAAAGCTGCTGAAGACGGAACAATTCTAGCTATCATCATAGAAAACAACGATGATTCAGATTTTTTTCCTTCAACACTTGGAACAGCCGTGATTTTATCCCATGAAGATAACTTGCAGTCAGTTTATGGGAATTTCGACAGTTCTACTTTAACTTTAAATGACAGCAACGAAACTTCAGTTGACTCTGGAACTATTCTTGGTGAGAGTGGATTCACTGCATGGCAGGAAGATAAAGGGCATCTGGAATTTCAGATAATTGATACAAAAAATAAATCAGCAATTAATCCAAAAATTTTGATGCCTCGAACTGAAAATGAGATTCCATTGTTGCTTTCTGGAATTTATATAGAAAATAAAAACAATGTTTTTTATGATATGAATGCGTATAAAACTTTCTCATCTGGACTTTACCGTGTTTATCAGAAAAAAAATGTTGTTGCAGTACCTTATAAAACTTCTGTAAGTATAAACGGTGTTATTGTTGATCAGATTAATTACGATACTATTATTCAGGAAAACAATAAAATCTGCATTACTGGAAAAAAGAAATACACAAGCAACGATGTTTATCCAAAAGAAAATTTTCATCTTTTGGGAGAAGCAATGTTCACACCTGGAAAAATTACGTTGGGTTTATCAGAACAAGATATGTTAGGCAATTCCAAAAACCTGGTGTATAATATTACAGTAAAATAATTTACGCTTTATTTTGCGGAGGTTTTAGATTTGAAACATAATATGATTTTATCTGCATCTGGCTGGAGAAAAGTTTTTGCAATATCAGGAGATGAACAGGATAAGAATCCTGAAATCAGCAGTGATGATATAAAAATTTCAATTACAGCAGCCGATGTTTTTTTTGATTATATATGCAAAGTTTCAGGTCAGCAGATTCCTGTTATAGCTTTAGGAATTGATACTCGTCCAACAGGCCGTGCAATTGCAGATGCTATGATTCGCTGCCTTGTAAAAAGAGGAGCAATCATTCAATATTCGGCAGTTACTTCTGCGCCTGAAATCATGGCTTATGCACGAAAACTTGATGGATTTATTTACATCTCTGCAAGTCACAATCCAATTGGACACAATGGAATTAAGTTTGGTACAAATGATAGTGGAGTTTTAAACGCAGACGAAAATGCAAAACTTGTAAAAGAATTCCTTTCAAGATTGGAAGATGATGAAAAACTTGATAAACTAATTGGAGAAGTTTATTCAGTTCCTTCATCACAAATTCAAAAAGTATATGATGTTACTGAAAGTTCAAAACATAATGCTTTACATGCCTATAAAAACTTTTTGCAAGAAACAATCACTTCATATTCAGATAAGACAAAACAAAATGATTTCTTTGCATTATTAGACAATACTTTATTAGAAAAAAAAATTGGAGTTGTATGCGATTTTAATGGAAGTTCGAGAAGTCATTGCATTGACAGAGAGTTTTTTTTGGAGCATCACATCAACTTTTATTCAATCAATGAGGAAAAAATTGTTCATGAAATTATTCCAGAAGCAGAAAACCTGATTTATGTTGCTGCACAAATGGAACAGCTTCATAAAGAAGGCCATGATGAGGTTGTCTTGGGTTACATGCCTGATTGTGATGGTGATAGAGGAAATATAGTTTTTTGGAACGAAAGAACAAATAAAGCTGAAATTCTAAAAGCTCAGGAAGTTTTTAGCCTTTCTGTTCTTGCAGAATTGACATATTCTATTTGGATAAATCAAAATACCCCTGATTTTAAACCTGCCGTAGCTGTAAACTGTCCAACTTCAATGCGCATAGAAAAAATTGCACAATTGCTTGGTGCAAAAGTTTTCAGAGCGGAAGTTGGCGAAGCTAATGTTGTAAATCTTGCAAGAGAAAAACGACAGGAAGGTTATACTGTCAGGATTCTTGGAGAAGGTTCAAACGGAGGCACAATTACATATCCTTCTGCAGTTCGCGATCCAATCAATACAATTTTTGCAATCATAAAATTACTTTGTTTAAAAGAACGCGGCCTTTTTGAGCTATGGTGTAAAAAAAGTGGAAATCACTACAAAGAAAATTTTACACTTTGTGATATTCTGGAAACTCTTCCTAAATTCACCACAACAGGAGTTTCAGAACCTAGAGCAATTTTACATGTTTCACAAACAAATCATTCACAACTCAAAAAACAGTTTCAAATTATTTTTGAACAAGAATGGAAAAATAAAGTTACTGAATTAAAACAGAAGTTTGGCATTGAACAGTACGAATGTGTTATCACAAACGGAACAAAAGAAACTCACGATGTCAGTGATTTTTCATTATCTCAAAAAGGTGGACTAAAAATCATTTTCAAAGATAAAGAATCAAATCCAATTGCTTTTATTTGGATGAGGGGAAGCGGAACTGAACCTGTATTTAGAATCATGTGTGATGTTCAAGGCGATAATCCTCAAATGGAAAAAGAACTTCTTGAATGGGAAACAAAAATGATTCAAAAAGCAGATAAAAATTAATTTTTTTATGTAAAAAAGATATAAACTATGATAATATATATATATTCATTTTTTTAATAAGTTCAATTTCGAGTATTTGATTTACAAACCGTGGCAAGGATTGTAAGGGCTGGCGAAGCCAGTTCCGAAGCGGAGCGAAGGAATGAAGCGATAGCGTAACCCTGAAAAGCCTGATTTTTGCGAAGCAAAAAGCCACCCTAAAAATTAAAATTCAAAACTCGACATTTGTCCTAATATTATTTCCGAAATATTGTTGTTCGGAAATAATGCATAGATATTCTTTGGAGGTTATTATGGATAAATCAGAAATCTTAAAACGAGCTAACGAGTACATTTCAGAAGAAAAAGATACTCGCTTTAGTAAAGAAATTGAAGAATTAATTGCTAAAGAAGATTATAAAGAACTGGAAGACAGATTCTATCAGACGCTGGAATTTGGAACAGGTGGTCTTCGTGGAATTATGGGTGGCGGAACAAACCGCATGAATACTCTTGAAATCAACAAAGCTACTCAGGGACTTGCAAATTATGTTCTAAAAGCTTTCCCGGAAAAAGCAAAAGACGGTTCTCTTAGTGCCGTTGTTGCTTACGACAGCCGTTTGAATTCTGATGTTTTTGCAGAAGCAACTGCATTGATTTTTGCAGCAAACGGAATCAAGGCTTATTTATTTTCAGGATTACGCCCTACTCCAGAACTTTCCTATGCAATCAGAAAACTTGGAGCTCAAACAGGTGTAGTTGTAACTGCTTCTCATAACCCACGCATGTATAATGGATACAAAGCTTATTGGGATGACGGAGCACAGGTTATTGAACCTCATGACAAGGGTATCATTGAAGAGGTAAATAAAGTAACTTCTGTTAAAACAATGACAAAAGATGAAGCAATTTCAAATGGTAAACTTGTTTTGATTGATAAAGAAATTGATGAACCATTTTGGGACATGTGTAAAGCACAATTATTCCGACCTCAGCTTATTAAAGAAAAAGCAAAAGATGTTCGAATTGTTTACACTCCTTTGCATGGAACAGGTGCAATGCATGTTGAAAAAGTTCTCGGTGACCTTGGATTAAATATTTTGACAGTTCCAGAACAGCGCGAACCAAACGGAAACTTCCCTACTGTTGAAAAACCAAATCCGGAAGAAAAACCAGCTTTGACAATGGCTGTTGAACTTGCAAAAAAGGAAAAAGCAGACGGAGTTATGGCTACTGACCCTGATTCAGACCGTTTTGGAACTGCTTTCCCTGATAAAAACGGAAACTGGGTATTACTCAGTGGAAATCAGATGGGAGCTCTTCTTATTGATTACATTTTACTTTCAAGAAAAGAATTCAATAAAATGCCTGCAAATCCTGCAATTATCCGTTCTATCGTTACATCACCATTTGGCGATTATATTTGTAAAAAATATGGTGTTACAATGTTAGACTGTCTTACAGGATTTAAATGGATTGCCGCCGTTGAAGCTGCTTTTGAAAAAGATGGTTCTCATAATTATGTTTTCGGACTTGAAGAAAGTTATGGATATAAAGTTGAAACAGAAGTTATGGATAAAGACGGTGTTTCAGCTGCTGCAATGTGTGCCGAAATGATTCTTTACTGGCGTTCACAAGGTAAGAGTCTTCTTGAACATCTTGATGAACTTTATAAAGAATTTGGTTATTTTGAAGACCGTTCAATTTCTCAGAATTTCCCAGGTATGTCGGGCGTAGAAACAATGAAGAATATGATGGCTTCAATGCGCACAAACCCACCATCTACTTTGGGTGGCGAAAAAGTCGTAAAAGTTCGGGATTTAATGTGTGATGATAAGCTTCCAAAGAGCAATGTTCTGCAATTCTATCTTGAAAGTGGTACAATTGTAAGTGCAAGACCTTCTGGAACAGAACCAAAAATTAAATTCTACATAAATTCAATGGTTCCTGCAGGAAACGGAACTGATGCATGGCTTTCTGAAGCAAAAGTACAGGCTGGAAAACTTTGTGATGGAATCACTTCTGACATTCAGAAAATAATTGATGCGGCATCCAAATAAAAATATTTCTGACATAAAAAGACTGTGCAGACTCTATAATGAGGGCGCAGTCTTTACTGCTTTTGATACAGAAACTTCTTCTATCACACCATCAACAGGAAGAATTATTGAAATTGGTGCTGTCAGATTTACAAAAAATAAAATTATTTCCTCTTGGAATATGATTTTTAATCCACATCAGATTTTATCACCATTTATTGTTAATTTAACACATATTTCACAAAAAATGGTGGATGAATCTGATGTTATTGATTTGCATTTAAAAGATTTTATTGAGTTTACAGAGAATTCAATTATTGTGGCTCATAATGCTCAATTTGATATGAATTTTTTAAATTCTGAATGTGAAAAATGCTGTCTTCCGCCTGTAAAAAATAAAGTTGCAGATACACTAAAACTTTCTCGCCTTCTCTTTTCCGATTTTACTTCTCACAAACTTGATTTTCTTGCTAATCAGTTTATGATAGACAAAGGAAGTTCACATCGGGCATTAGACGATGCAAAAACGTGCATGGAACTTTTCAATATTTGTATGATAAAAGCAAATTCTGTTATTCTAAAGAATTGATTACTTTCAACTTCGTGGAGCTTTTGCAGGATCTATAGGCTGACCATTTTGGAAAACCATAAAATTCATCTGTGGTTTTTCTGTAATTGAGTCAATTCCAACAGTTCCTAATACACTTCCAGAAACTGGATATTCGCCTTTTTTCACTTTTACTGAACCAAGACCTGTATATGCATAAATCATACCTGTTTTTGTCTGAACAAAAACAACTTGTCCAAACCCCCGATATGCACCAACATACATTACAGTTCCTTCGTGAATGCAAATTACATCTTCATTTTCTTTTGCAGAAAGCACTACACCTGAAACTTTTCCTTTAACCTGAGTTATTTTTGGATTTTTTACAGGCCATATAACAGAAGAATCGGTGGTGATTGTATTTCCATAAGTTCTTGCATCAGTAACTTTCTCAAGTGAATTATTGTCATTTGCCTGTTTTAAAACCTGTTTTTCACTAGTTTTAGATTGATTTTGTACAATTTCATTTGCAGACGATTTTTTTGGAGGAAGGACAACCTTTGAATTATCATAAACTTTTAATTTTTGCCCAACTTTAATGACATTTGATGAATCCAGATTATTTATCGAAATCAAATCTGCAACTGTCATATTGTTGTTTTTTGCAATTCCATACAGTGTTTCACCTTTTTGAACAAAATAATCTTTTGTTTTAATATTGCTAACACTTTCTCCACTATTTTGGGAAGATAAAGCAACTGCATTACCAATATCCGCTTCTGGAATTATCAATTTCTGTCCAGCTTTTAAAACATCCGTTTCAGAAAGATTATTTGCAGCACGCAATTCTGCAACTGTTAACTGATATTTACGGCTGATTGAATAAAGAGTATCACCTTTTTCTACATTATAAGTTGTATCAGCAAATAAAAATCCATAAAAGGCACTAGAAAAAAATAAAAAACTAATAATCCGGGTTGTATGCTTTTTCATAATAAAATTATCGGCAAGTTTCAATCAATAATTTAGGTTTACTCATAAATAATTTTTTAATCTGGTTATAAATAACACTTTTCAATTTATTTCCTATCTGTTTTATAGAATAAAAAGAAATTTTTTGGCTATGTCCGTAAATAGTGTTTCTTAGAAAGCCTATGTAAAAGTAGGCCTTCTAAGTAAGTTTTAATCACAAGGAATTTCTGGTCTTTCTAATAAAGCTGCTTCTGCATTATCTTTATCTTTTCCAGAGAATTTGTTCTTGTTCAATTTATTTTTGATAATCATTTTTGTCTTATGAACTAATTCATCTCTTTCTTCCGTGGAAGCAATTTCACCAGATTTTATCATTATCTGTTTAAATTCACTATCACGAATAAGTTCGTCTGCCGCTTTTTCAAGGGCGAACCGATTATTTAAAACAAAGTTTCTAACCGCAGAAATAAACTGAGTATCAATTTTATTTCTTTTCAAATTCTTGGGTGGTATTTCACCATTTAACATCATAGGACACGTAGGTTGTCCTCCAATGTTTCCACCAGCATTTGTTTGGAACTTAATTCTTTTTGCGTGTTTCCCAGAAATGTATTCTTTTGCAGTATCAATCCAAATGTTTACAGGCAAATCAGTTTCATCCTGGTAGATGTTTGCCATTTCGGAAAATTTTTCTAAATGACTGTTATTATAGATAGATTCAAAGAAATCGTTTAACATAAGGTATTACCTCTTTCAATTTTAAATATTAACATACAATTAGCTATAAATCATTAATACATAGCTAGTTAATATTTAAGTTGAACTATGTATGAATAGCAACACTATTTACGGATATATCCATTTTTATTACACTAAAAATTTAAAATATAAAACGAAAAAAAATAATCTTAAGGTTCTATGATTCGGGTAAAAAATTCATTCACATTAATTCCATTAATCACCTGATTTTTTTCATAGTGATTGACAGTTGTCTCAAGTCCTATTTCAAGATGCTCTGATGTAATCCCGTGTTTTATAGAAATATTTGCTTCCATCAATGCTGACAGATGATCACAAATTCTCACAAGTTTTCCGTCAACTGGCTTGAATTCATCATTATTAAATTTTTCATTTAATTCTTCATAAGAAACTATCTGAATTCTTCCTGATTTATCTTGAATTCTGTTTGAAAACTCATCACTAGTAAAATAAGTCACCTCTTTTACAATAAAATCTTCCATCAGCGGAACAAGTTCTTTACTCACAATTTCATTTTCAATTTTTTTCACAATATTTGGAAGGTCATCTGTTGCCTGTTTTACTGGAGAAATTATATCCCGCGTAACGGATTCGGGTAAATCATGAAAAAGAGCACTGAAAAAATTATTAATCACACGCTGTCTGCACATTTTCGGATTTGATTCACGCCCCAATAGAAGTGTCATAATGGCAACATAAAAACAATGTCCTAAAACAGAAGTAGCAGGAATTCTTGGAGTCTGATTCCATCTGGTTTGAAAACGAAGTTGTTCTATTTTTAGAAGAAACCTGAATGCTTTTTGATGTGTCATAAGTTTCTGCAAACCTTCAAATTCCAGATATGGCTGAATCTGTTCTTCAAGTTCAGTTTTTATATCAGCTAATCGCTCTTTTTCATTCACAGCAGAAATCATTTCTAATTCTCTGATTGTAGCAAACTTATGTGCCGCTTCATAAACTCGAACAGTTCTTTTTAATCCATCTGGAATTGTTCTCGCTACTGACTTTGCATAAACATAATCAGAAAATTCAGAAAAAAGTTTCTCATCCATTAGATTTGAATATTGTCTTAGTACCCATTCATTCAGTCTCAGATATTCTTCAGGAAATTCCTTTTTAAGCATCTGTTGAACTGGAGCTTTTATATCACAAAGGGCGATTTTTCGTAATAAATCAAAAAGAGAAGCATAAATCATCCAATACCAGTCAATTCTGTTCCCTTTATTTTCTTCAAACTTGCCGATTATATAAGCCAAAACCATTTTTTCGCCAGCTTTATCCATCTCTACAAGTTCAAATGGACGAATCAAATCATTCCATCTTTGAATTGAAAAACCTTCAAATATTTTGAGAATAAGATTTTTTTCCATGTTAATTACTTAATCCATTCTTATGGTCAGAATCCATTTTGTCTTTCCAAACGAGAGCTTTTCGTTTTACTTCTTCAGCTGAATCTGTTTTTCCAATAGCAATATAAAACTTCCTCAATGCAAGAAGATACTTTATTCCGTTTCTCATATCATCAATTCGACGTGATGAAGTTTCATATTTATTTCTATAAGCATTTGCAGATTCATTTAATTGTTTTTCTACTAAACGAATATACAAAGCTGTTGTTTCATAATTTTCTGAACTTGGATCAAAATAATATTTTACACATTCTTTCATATCCAAAAGATTTTTTGCTATAGTAGCAAAACGACCTTCAAGTTCTACAAATGACAGTTTCCATTTACTGTTATCTCCAAATGCTTCTTTAAGCATGGAAATAGAAAGTCCAAGTTTTTTCATCAGTATGAATCTTCTTGAAATAGGAATATTTTGTATTGTTTCGAGATCTTCGGTCAAATCAGTATATGCAATATCTATTTTGTCAGTAACGATTTCTTCCATATAAATAATTGCTTTATATAAAACTTTTCTTGCATCATTTAAAGCATCATTATTTTTTACATTCAAGACCTTTAGTGACAGACTGTTTTGTGCCATATATAAAGTAGAAATATAAATCATATCTTCGCACAACAAAAGTTTTTTGTTTCCTAAATCAATATCACCTTTATGCATTCCATTAAGCATAGTTTTTTCTTTTGCAAGTAAAGCAGAAATTTTTTCTTTATAAGGAATAATAACTTCATTAAAATGAAGCCTCATTTCTTCTGAAATTTTTGCCATTATGTCCTCCGATTTTCAAAATATCATGGAATCAATAAACTCAGAACAAATAACGCTATTTTGAATTAAATTTTGCTATATTTAGATAGAAGTAATCTTGCATGTTCCAAAGATTGTTGTGTATCTGAATCACCAGACAGCATTCTAGCAATCTCAGAAACCCGTTCTTCTCCTTCAATAACATGCACATTTGAAGATGTTATTTCTCCAGATACAGTTTTCTCTATCTTAATTTGATTATCGGCATATACAGCTATACTTGCAAGATGTGTAATACAAAAAATTTGTCTTTTTTTGGCAAGATTTTTCAGGTGTAAGCCAACAGCAACTGCAACTTCACCACCAATTCCAGTATCAATCTCATCAAAGATTAATGTATCTACACTGTCTGTTTGTGCAAAAATTGTTTTTAAAGCAAGCATAACCCTGGAAAGTTCGCCACCTGATGCAATTTTTGCAAGAGGCAGCAAAGGATTTCCAGGATTAGCACTAATCATAAATTCAATATCATCTTTTCCGTAGGGACCGCAGTTTTGCTGTAAGTCAGTACCTGATTTTTGTTTGATTGAAACTTCAAATCTAGTTCCTTTCATTCCAAGTTTAGAAAGTATTTCGTTTACTTCAGTATTCAGAATAATGGCAGTTTCCTTTCTTTTTTTAGAAAGACTTTCAGCAGAAATAAGAAGCTCTTTTTCAAGGTTCTTTATCTCAACTTCCAATTTTTCCTTATAATTATTTCCTTCACCATTTTCTTCAATATAATGCTGTGCATTCTCAAAATAATCAAAAACTTCAGACAGCGGAGCATTTACCGAAGATGCATATTTTTTCTTTAAATTATATATCAAAGAAAGTCTGTCTTCCACTTGCTGCAAACGATTCTGGTCAAAAACAAGTGAATTCTGATAATTACAAAATTCATCCGCAACATCAGACAATTCATAAAACGCTGACTCAAGGCGACTATCCAACTCGGCAATAGATTTGTCCAGTTCAACAAGATGAGAAGTATCGCGCCTTATTTTTTTCATCAAGGAAACAACACTTTTTTCATCATTACTCATGCTCTGATTTATTGAAACTATATCCGAATAAATTTTCTCATACGAAACAAGTCTAGACTGTTCTTCTTCCAGAGAAACATCTTCATCTTTCTTCAGTTTGGCTTCAGAAATTTCTTTTACTGCAAAAGTCATCATATCAAGATTTCGCAATCTTTCACTATCCGACATAGAATATTTTTCAAGTTCTTTTCGTTTAGAAACAAGTTCTGCATATTCTTTGGTAAATAATTCCACATCGCCAGTAATTCCAGCTCTATCATCCAAATATTTTCTATGTTCCAGAACTTTCATCAATGACTGATGTTCATGCTGCCCATGAATATCCACCAGAAAAGAAGAAAACTGAGACAGTTCATTTCTAGTAACAGGAGTATCATTAATCCATGCGGATGATTTTCCCGTATCTTTTATAAACCTTCTTAACAACACACGATTGTTTTCAACTTCAATTCCATGCATTTTTAACCATTCACAGGAATTTAAAGGTTCATCATCTTCAGTGAGAACATCACGAACTTTTTCAGCTTTAATCACAAAAGTTCCACACACAGAGGCTTCTTTTTTACCTGTTCTGATTTGAGATACTTCTGCTTTTCCTCCAAGCAAAAAAGAAAGCGCACCTATTAAAATTGATTTTCCAGCACCAGTTTCACCAGATAAAACAGTAAAACCTTCCTTAAACTCCAGATAATCATAATCAATAAGAGCAAAATCTTTTATTGTTAAATCTTCAAGCATGAGGACCTCCAGACCAGTTTAATTTTGACCTTAATGCATTATAAAACTTTTCTCTTGTTGCACAAACCAACTGTACTTTTTTTTCATATTTACTAACAAAAACTTTATCCTCTGAATTCAATAACTCAGCTTCTTGTCCATCAACGGTAATACAGATTTCTTTTGCTCTGCTTTGCTCAACCACTATCTCTAAATCACCATCTGGACTTAAAACTACAGGTCTACTCGACAAAGAAAATGAATTTACAGGTGTCAACACAAACGCACTTAAATGAGGATCAACAATTGGACCACCGGCAGCCGCAGAATATGCAGTTGAGCCAGTCGAAGTAGAAACAATGACTCCATCAGATTTTAATTTACACAAAGGAAGACCATCATAGTTAACGGAAAGAGAAATTGTCGTAGCACCTCTTTTTGCAGAAATTACAACATCATTCAACCCCAAAGAAGAATAAACAATTTGCGAATCTCTAACAACCTTTACGTCCAGCATTGCCCTTTTCTCAATAAATGCATCGCCATCTAAGAACGTTTCAAGTTCATTCTTCCATTCAAAAGGTTGCACTGAAGCTATAAAACCAAATTGTCCAAGATTCACAGGAAAAACAGGAATATCAAGTCTCACAGCATTTCTTGCAGCAAAAAGAACTGTACCGTCGCCTCCCAAAGTTAATACAAAATCGTACCCTTCAAAAGAAAAATCTCCACAAAATCCATCAAAATTCAATAAATCAGATTTTAATCCCTTTTTACTGAGAAACAAACTAATTTCATTTGCAAGAATCATCGACTCGTTTTTACTGGTATTAATTACAATAAGTGCTTTTTTCATTTATCCTTTATTCCGAATGATTACGGTAACGAACTTAAAACCTTAATAATCTTCGAACTTTCTGCATGAGTCAATCTTGGATACAAAGGAATGTGAACACAACGCAAATACAAAGATTTTGCATGAATACAAGTCTCTGACAATTCATCTTTTAACGCAATAATTGAATTCTCATAAGCTAAGTTAATCTCAATATCTTTTTTTGCAGCATACTGTTTTACATCTTTATACGAACTTGACAAGACAAGAGGAAAACTACATGCCGTCGAACCATTCTCATTCTCTCTTGCATACATTTTATGACGTCCAATAAAACATGCCTGCTGATACATTGCAAAGAGTTCTTTTCT
The DNA here is from genome assembly GCA_945868875.1 of uncultured Treponema sp. Lineage (GTDB taxonomy): Bacteria > Spirochaetota > Spirochaetia > Treponematales > Treponemataceae > Treponema_D. Next base: position 6,890 of record CAMBMW010000024.1, on the reverse strand, counting down.
TGTTTTTTCATTTCTAGCAAACTCTTTTACCTGAACCCAGGCCAAAGCAGCATTTATATCAGGAAGCAAATCCGTTAACGGCGCTTCATCAACATATTTTTTTAAGACAATCCATTCACGTCTACCTGGGGAAATCAAAACAGCTCCACCACCAGCAGTAATCACATCTTTTTCTTCAAGCCCCAAAATCGAATACACACCAAAAGTTCCAGCCATTTTCTGCAGTGTTGCAGAACCATCATCACCAGTCATGCTAAAAGCAGAACCAGCACTTTGCGAAATATCTTCGATTATTGGTACTCCAAGTTTTACTATTTCTTCAAGATTTGGAAGAATTCCTTCAGTTTCATGCAACAATAAAACTTTTCCGCCTTGCTTTATTCCTTCGCTGATAATCTGTTCATTTACTAATCCATTAAGTTCATCAACATCAAGAACAAGAGGTTCAAATCCCAATGAAACAAGAGACTGATACTGCCATGCCGGTGCCAAAGCTGAAACCATCACTTTTGAACCAGATTCAAGTCCCATAGACATCAAAGCATAATTCAAAGCAATTGCAGGACTTCGTAAGGCAATCGCACCATCACATTTAATGAATTCTTTAATTTGAGTAATCAATTTTGCATTCAACTCGCCGGGACCGATTTTTTCATCAACCATGCAAGTCAAAACTGCATCCATTTCTTTTCTACGAATAGTTGTACTGTAAGTCTGTATCATTACTGTATATCAATAATTTTTTGTAATTCTGATGCATTAAACAATTTTCTAGTATTCAACATGATTAAATAACCATGTTCTTCACGAACTACACCTTCGATATATTCATTTCCAATACCACTAAGCATCTGAGGTGGCTCTTTTACATCTTCTTCTTTAATTGTAACAACACGTTCAACTTTATCAATTATAATTCCGATTTTGCTGCCTTCAATATCAAGAATGATAAAACCGCCTTCCATTTCTATATCTTCTGGCTTTGCCGTAGATTGAATATTAAAACGTTTATGCAAATCAATAATAGGAATAATTTCACTTCTCAGCTTAATAATTCCTTCCACATAGTAAGGAGCATTAGGAATAACTCGGACATTCTGAAGCCTTACAATCTCTTTGACATCCATGATATTAACTCCATACAATTCTTCTCCCAAACGGAAAGTAACAAGTTGAAATTGAACTTCAGCAGCCATATAGTCTCCCTAAATAACATATCATTCGAATCTAAAATTCTCAGATACTTTAAAATTTTATACAGTAATATTAACCCAAAAACCGAAAATTTGCAATGATTTTTTATTCAGTAATTAAAACAATTCACCTCCCATAAAAAGTCAACGAGAAAACATCATTTTTTTGAGTTATTGTTTTTATGTAATACTAACTCAACCCTCCATCAAAATTAATCTACAACAAACAAAGTTATCACATCCACAGTTTCAATTCCAATTTTTTTTAATATTTCAGCACAACTCTCAATTGTAGCACCAGTAGTACAAACATCATCAACAAGACAAACCTTTTTTGGTAAAACATTATTTACTCTTTTCAGTTCCCGGATAATGATTTTTTCCTCTTCTACCTGATAAGCACAACTTATTGTTTCAAGCCTTTCTTTCTTATGAAGCTTTTTCTGCTGTTCGGTGGTATTTCTTTTCAAAAGTTTTAGAACTTTTATTCCATATCTATTTTTTAAAAAAGAACAAATCTCATCAACTTGATCCCAGCCATTCTTTTTGATTTTACCTTTTCTTGGAGGAACTGGTACAACAATTTCATCATTCAGTTTATTAAGTGCTTTATACACAAAATATGCAAATAATGAAGACACAGACCTTTCACCCATTATCTTCCATTTGTACAATAATTCCTTATTCCAAAGCCTGTATGAAAAAAGAGGCAGTACATTATTAGTATGAGTAAGAATTCTTTCATCTCTGCACCTTGAACAAGTATCATCTGTAGATATCAATACTTTACCGCATACGTTACATCTTTTTTCATTAAGAGCATCATTTAGAGAAAAATGCTTTGAAATACATTTTCTACAAACAGGATAAACAAAAGTGTATCCACCGCAAACAACACAAGGTTTTCCATTATTCAATAGTGAAAAAAAACTTCGGATAAAAAAAATTCCAGCCTGTTTTGTTTCAAAAAATATTTTATTCACATATATAATATGTATCAAACCTGTCAAAAACAGGAAGTCATTTTCAACTTTTTTTGTATTTTTTTTTGTTTTTTTTGAAACTCATTGAAACTTATCGTTTTTTTTGATATTATATCAGAATTGAATGTTTAATTGAGCTTTTTTTTGAGCTTGCAAGATGATTTATTAACTAAAAAACTGATTTTTAGTTTACAATTAATCCGTACCATTCAGACAGAATACACTTTTTATGATTTTTTATAGCAAGAGTGTAAGATAAAAACCTCAGAAAACGAACGGCTTTTATCTTAACAAAAGTTTGCGTTGCAGACTGATTTATCAAATGCTGTTTCTCATTACATTACGAGGCAGCAAAAAAAGTCAATAGATTGTTGAACAATCTTTATGACTTTTTCCGGGAGAAAATAATGGGTGCTCGAGGAGAACTTTTTACAACTCAAGTTTTTTTAGATAACCGTTCATATTTTTTTAACGTTAAAGAAAACAGAACTGGTGATGTTTTTCTTCAGATTGTAGAAAGCAAAAATAGAGATGGTGCCGAAGCAGACAGACATCAGATTGCTGTTTTTGCAGAAGATATGCAAAAGTTTCTTCAGGGAATGGAAAAATCTCTTGATTTTGTAGAGAAAGAAAGAAAAGCACGTCAAAAAGCAGCAAAAGAAAAACGTGCTGCAAAAGATGCAAAATATTCTGTAGGAAACAAAAAAGTCTATCATGTAAAATCTGACAAAAAAACAGAAAAGGTGGATGATGGAATAAAAAGAACTGGCAAAGTTATTCACATTGTTTCCAAAAAGCCAGCAGAAACAACTGAACAGGAAGATTCTTCAACAAAGTAATTTTTTTTAACCGCTTCAAAGATTAAAAAAAAGTGATTTTTGAAGCGATTCTTAAACTGAATTAAAATCACAAAAAAACTAATACTTAAAAGAAAGACGTTGTATTTCAGATGGACCGTACTTTTGGCAAGCTTCCTTGTGTGCTTTGGTCGGGTAACCTTTATGTTTTGCGTAACCATATTCAGGATAAATTCTATCCATCTCAATCATAAAATCATCTCGACTTGTCTTTGCTAAAATGCTTGCTGCCATAACCTGAGGATATTTTCCATCAGCTTTTGGTTCATGACGGCAAAAAAAATCAAGATCAGGTGAAAAAGTTCCATCGGCAATCCCTTCAAACTTACAGGATGAAAGATTGCACTTCATATTAAAGTTTTTTTCATACCATTCGGGAAACATTTCCATCATTTTGATAAAAGCTTTTTTCATTGCCAATAGACTTGCCTGTAGAATGTTGATTTTATCTATTTCATCATGATTTACAAAACTTATGCCAAAACATGCATTTTCTTTTATAATAATTTCAGCATTTTTACGTTTTTTTTCAGATATTTTTTTAGAATCACTTAAAATCTCAACAGGAAAATTTTCGGGCAAAATGACAGCTGAAGCATAAACAGGTCCTGCAAGAGGTCCCCGCCCTGCTTCATCAAATCCTACAATAAATTTTTCTGGAATTTTCTGCATTTTTTTTCCTTTTTTTGATGGTTTTATTCTAATTTTGTTTGATTTTTTTTTACAGTCCAATAATCTGATTTTCCTGTTCAGTCAATTCTGTATTCTCATCCTTATAAATTGGATTTATAACCTGCGTTTCATTTGACAAAACAGTCTTGAACTTATTGTTTATAAAACTTGCTTTTACAGAAAAAAGTTCACTAACACGCCCAGATTGCCCTGCAACAGTGTAACTGTTATCACGAGAAGTAACGACACCTTCATTTGCTGAAATCACAACATTCACATCTGCAGATGCTGTAACTACTGATTTTTGTACACTGATTCTTGACTTTACAGACGAAATAAAAGAAACATACGAAAGTGCATTTATAGAAACAATCGTTTCAAAAACATTCACAATTGAATTTACAGAATCAATAACAGTACCATTCTTTTCAAAATCAAATCCAAGCTGACAGTTGTTCAGAGTTAACACAGCATTCTCCAGACGCATAAGACAAACAGATTTTGAAGTATTCAAGTTCGAAGTAACTGAACTCCTGTTATCTATCTCCATATCATTTGAAATTCTGCATTTTGAAATTTCTAATGTGGAACCTTTAAGTGTAAATGAACCGTTTCGTTTAAAAATAATATGAGCATCTCCATCATTCAAAATTTCAAGATTTGATTCAAGTACATAATTCTTTTTGATTTCAAGTTCACTTTTCAAACGAAGGGTGATAGCACGAACTTTTTTTAATTCTTTGTAACACTGGTCAAAATCTGTATATGGATTTTCCACAGTTCCCTGTGCATTTTCTGGATTCGCATTTTTGTCAAAATAAAAACTTGATTTATCAATGATAACCTGGTATTCTGCTGTTTTACTCACATTATTTTGATTTTTTGAATAACAGGAAATTTTATAATAAACCGGCTGTTTGTTTTTTGGAGCCCAATTGATTACAAATTTTGAGGTTTTCGCTTTTCTGTATTCGCCAACCTGTACGTTTTTTAATTCTTCGCTGCTTGCATTATAAATTTTTCCATTATTCTTAATTGTGAAAGGTTCACTTAACGCAACATAAAGTTCATCAGTGGAATCACAATTGATTTCTACACGAACATTTTTCCGTGAATAAAACGATTTTGCAGAAGCATTTATTACAGGAATCGAAGGCGAACACTTATTAATTTCATAATCTGCTGAAAAACATCCTTGATAAACTGAGTTAGAAAAAACTCCAATTTTTATAGAATCCTGAATTTTTTCTCCAGGAAACGCATCTATACCAATTTTTTTGAAAAGTTCCTGATATTCTTTTTTCTCTTTGGAATAAATACTAAGTGTAAAACCACTCTCTGCTGATAAATCCTCAACAGAAAAAATAAGACTTCCATCATCGTTCTTTGTAGAAATAATCTGTGGTTTAGGCGGCAAGATATAATATTCAACTAGATTTCCTTTTGAATAATCAAGATTTTGCCATGAAATCATATGACTTTCAGAACGGTCAAAAATCATAGGTTTATCATCTGGAAGTCCCCAAAATTCAGAATCAATTTTATAGATCAAATCACGATTATGAAAAGTAATTTTTTCCCAATCATCAATAGTAAACGGAAGTTCTTTTTTTGTGTAAACGCCTGCAGTTTGAGGATAAGTTTTGATAACAAACCTAAAATAACACCTTCTGTCTGAATCAAAAACAGTACATGGAATATATCTGGTAACACTATTTTCAGCAGAAAGACGGAGAATAGTTCCTTCCATAAACAAATCTGATTTTTTTTGCAGTTCATCAATGTTCAAAGGAGAAAAACTGTAAAAAAGTTGTTTTGGAATTGAAAAATCAGAACCAGAAGTATAATTAACAATTCCACTTGAATTGAAAATCTGTATAAAATTTCTGTATTCTGTATCTTGTATTGTGTCTTCTTGAATAGGATTGACTGAAAATAAAACTTCTTTTTTGGAAACCGTTCCTGCTTTGTCGATGTATGCAATCTTTAGTTGAATATCTCCTGTAACATCTATCAAAACTGGACCATCGTAAGCAAATCCAAAAGACTGTGGATCAGACCCATCAAGTGAATAAAAAAAATCGCCATCAGGATTTGGAAAATCATTGATAACAAGCATCTGTTTATTTGACCACGCGCCGTTTTTGGGACTTAATAAATCAATTTCGTAAGCAAAACAAAAAGAAAAGAGAAAGAATGTTATAAAGCAAAATAGATTTTTTTTAATCATTTTCATATAATCTTAATCTCTCCGAAACTATTGCTCAAAAAGTTCTCCTAAAACATTACGAAGTTCATCATCTTTTGAATAATAATATTTTTCAAGTTCATCTTCTTTCAAACCGACAAGTTCATGACTCATATAATGAATCCATCTGTTTTCTTCTGGATTTGTGATTTCAAATTTGCGGCTATAAAAATCCGGCTGAATAGGTAGCTGTTCTTCTTGATAAGTAAAATATTTGTAATCATGAACTACAACTTTAATATCATCTCTCGGAATGCCGCGACTGTTCATTAAAGTTTCAACAAGACTGTTAATTGTGCGGCCTGAATCAAATATATCATCAATAAGAAGAATTTTATCACCAGGACGCAGATTTTCAGGAGGATATGTCCATCCGTCTATGTATACTTTTGTATGTTGTGCAATATCTGAATATGAACGGGCAACAACTCCTGCGTATAAAACTGGATGATGATTAAATTTTTTGCTTGCAATTTTAAAATATTCACTGATAATATTTGCCATGTAAGCTCCACCACGAAGTGAGGCATAAATAACATCAGGGAAAAATCCTGAATGATAGATTTTATGAGCAAGTTTTAAAGCATCATTTCGAACTGTATCATATGGAAGAAATTCTTTAATCATAAAAACTCCAGTTTTTTGTCAGACTTACGCATACAGATGAGTATGTTGCATAAATAAAAATTATATATTTTACAATTTTACAGCATATTTTGAATAAAGTGAAGTGTTTTTTTTAGATGATTGAAAAAGAGGGTACGACCTTGATTTAGTTAATTGGGGTACGACCTTGATTAATTTATCGGGGCACAACCTTGATTAATTTAATTGGGGTACGACCTTGATTAATTTAATCGGGGTACGACCTTGCGATTTACTTTTTTTTAAAGTGTAAGGATTGCCCTGCAGAGTGTTTTGAGCTCCTCAGTATTGT
>CAMBMW010000023.1 GCA_945868875.1 uncultured Treponema sp. | reverse complement strand
TCATTTCATTACGGAACAGCGTAAAAAGTCAGTCTATTGTTGAAACAATCTTCCTGATTTTTTATGGGAGGAAAGAATGTTTTTGTTTTCTTTTTTGATTTTACCGATTTTTCTTGGGTGGTATTGTTTTTACAAAAAAAATTCAAGAATTGTGCCTGCAATCTTGATTGGAATTATTTGTGCAGTGGTGTTGTGTTTGTTTCTTGTATTGTTCTCATTTTCGCATAGAATTGTTACGTTTGATTTTTCTAAGAATCTGATTCATCTTCTTTTGACACAGACAGTTTTACCACTTTTAGTACCGTATCTTCTGTTTATATTATTCTCAAAAGATACGTTTGAATATAAAATTGAAAGTTTTCTTCCCTTATGTTTATCTTTTTTCATAATCTATCTGCCATTTATTATTCTTACAACTGAAGAAGGCTTATACTCAGGTTTTTCGCTTTTCATAAAACCAGTTTTATTTTTGATTATGATTCTTACCTGTTCATTTTCTGTAAAGCAAGTATATAAATCTATCGTTTCTAAGAAAGTTATTCCGGCGATTATTTTTATTGTTGTTTTTGTAGTTTTAATGATAATTCCTTCTGTTATCGAAGCCTTGCTTATAGTTTATCCAGTTTGAAAACTTTTTTGATATTAATTAAAAAACTTGAAAAAAACATAAAAATCACTTATATTATAAACAAATAAATTCGGGATTTCTCGAAAAAAGGAAGATATAATGGCTAATGTAAGTTACAAAGAACTTGGTCTTGTAAACACAAAAGAAATGTTTGCAAAGGCTATTAAAGGCGGATATGCAATTCCTGCATATAACTTCAATAACATGGAACAGCTTCAGGCAATCGTTCAGGCTGCAGTTGAAACAAAATCACCAGTTATCCTTCAGGTTTCAAAAGGTGCACGTGCTTATGCAAATGCAACACTTCTTCGTTATATGGCTCAGGGTGCTGTTGAATATGCAAAAGAACTTGGATGTGAAAAACCTCAGATTGTTCTTCATCTTGATCACGGTCCAAATTTTGAAGTATGTAAAGACTGTATTGATTCAGGATTCTCTTCTGTAATGTTCGACGGTTCGGCTCTTCCTTATGATGAGAACGTTGCTGAAACAAAGAAAGTTGTTGAATATGCACACGCTCGTGGAGTTACAGTAGAAGCAGAACTTGGTGTTCTTGGTGGTGTTGAAGATGATGTTGCTGCTGAAGAATCAAAATATACAAAACCTGAAGAAGTTGTAGATTTCGTTACAAAAACTGGATGTGACTCTCTTGCAATTTCTATTGGAACATCTCATGGACGCTGTAAATTTACTCCAGAACAGTGTACTCGTGGACCAGACGGAGTTTTGAATCCTCCTCCATTAGCTTTCGATGTACTCGAAGCTATTGAAAAACAGATTCCTGGTTTCCCAATCGTACTTCATGGTTCATCTTCTGTACCACAGGAATATGTAAAAATTATCGAACAGTATGGTGGAAAAATCCCTGACTCAGTTGGAATTCCAGAAGAACAGCTTAGAAAAGCTGCAAAATCTGCTGTTTGTAAAATCAATATTGACTCAGATGGTCGTCTTGCAATGACTGCTGCAATTCGTAAACATCTTGCAGAAAATCCTGGAGATTTTGACCCACGTCAGTATCTCAAACCAGCTCGTGATGAACTTGTAAAAATGTATTCACGCAAAAACAGAGAAGTATTGGGAAGTGCTGGTCATCTTGATGACTAATTCCAGTAATTAAACCTAGAAAATTGAGTTAAATAAAAAATTCAAAAGAAGTTTCTAGGAGATTATCTGAAATAATCATAAAAATCAGGTTTTCATTATTAATTGAAGCCTGATTTTTTTTTGTTTTTTGTAATTTTATTTCAATTTTGGTTTGACAAAGAATAATATAGGAAATATAATTGACAAAAGTTATGTTTTTGAATAATTATGCCGATAATAATTTTGAAAGAATTTTATTATCGAAATGATAAAATTCAAGGAGTTTTGCATGAAAAGGGGACTTAGAGTCTTAGTTGGTCTTGCATGTACTTTTGTTATTGGTTTGCCTTTGTTCGCACAGCCAAGTTCAAAAAGTATTGAGACATTCTTAATGGAAGATTTTGATTCTGCTGGTGAACAGAATTATATGTATGATGGAAAAGCATATAGCTGGGATTGGACGGTTAATTCAAGCCGCTTTGTTGCAGAAGGATATCCTAAAATTGGGTATTACGAAGGCGTTCCAAATTCACTCAAACAGTTATATAAAGGAACAGAAAAGGATTTTAAAGTTTTTGGTGTGAAAACTGCTTTTAATAGAAAAGGTGATAACTGGTTTGAAGTTTATCCAACAGCAGATGACAAACCTTTTGAGATTCCTTTTATTGGAAATGTAACAACAATTGATTTCTGGGTTTGGGGTGCTAATTATAATTATTATCTTGAATTGATGGTACGTGATGCAAATGGTGTTGTACATGTATTACCAGCTGGAAGTCTTGCATTTAATGGTTGGAAAAATATTATTGTAAAAATTCCTGGTTGGATTCAGCAGAAATCACATTTGCGTTCGGGACCTGCAAATTTAACATTTGTTGGTTTTAGAGTGCGTTCAGATGCAGAAGAATATGTTGATGATTATGTAATTTTCTTTGATCAGATAAAATATACATCTAATTCACTTTCATATATCTTTGATGGATATGAATTGAAAGATATTGAATTTGGTGACAGCAATGATAATTCTGATGAAGTTTCGGAGGCAGAATAGAATGAAAAAGTTTTTGACTTTTGGTGTTTTGGCAATATTGACCTCAGGTTTTATTTTTGCACAGACTTCAAGTTTGCAAGAACCAAATCCTGAAAATGTTGGAGCAGATTCTGCAATGGCATCTTTACGTGAAGTTTCTCTTGATAAATTTGAGAGGGAAGGTTCATGGAAAGTTCATATTTCATCTGATGATGGTACAATTGCTGCCCGTCTTTTTGAAGGTTCTCCTTCTATGAAAGAACCATTGGCTGAAGATGAAGGTAAAGAAGATGAAGATAAAATGGTTTATGGTGTTCGAGTAGATTTCTTTAAACGTGGTAAAAATTCGTTTACAATTAAATCTGCTAGACCTATTCCTATTGAAGGAACTACAAAAACTATTTCTTTGTGGGTTTGTGGACGTAATCAATCTCACGATATGTATGTTCTTGTTCAGGATTATTTTGGAAGTAATTTTGAATTGTATTTAGGAAATCTTGGATTCAGCGGATGGAAAAAACTTACTTGTGTAGTTCCTCCTAGTCCAGATGGAGAGCATGGTATTGTTCAAAGTAGTGCTTACTATGGTGATAAGCCAGGTTTAAAAGTTCTTGGTTTCCGTATTGATTGTAATCCTATGCAGGCTCGTGGTTCATATTATATGTACCTTGATGATTTGCGTGCTGTTACAGACCTTTATGATATGGAAAATCATGACGAAGATGATATGCTTGATAACTGGTAATCTCTTTTTTTGATGCAGAAAATCCCCTGTGATTGTTTTGGCAGTTACAGGGGATTTTTTTTTATCATTTTTTATGTAAAAGTTATATTATTCTGTAAAATTTTTTTCTGCCCTGTGATTCAACATGTTTTATTATGTTCATATGAGCGAAAACCCATAGAATTAGATTAGGATTGTTCTTTTTACCGATTTTTTCTTCTAAGTCTTTTGAGCTGAATGTGTCCGGCAACTCTGGCAGGAGTTTCAAATAATCATCTTTGCTGTTAAAATGTTTTGTTTCAATAATTTCCTCTAAGCGCTTGTTTGTTTTTATCCAGTTTTTTTTGAACCTTCTTCGTTTGTTTTGTGACTGAACATTTTCTAAGGTTCGCATTCTTGTTTCTGTCATTTTAATATAAACAATTTCCAAAGAAAAATGTCTGTTTAATAAGACTTCATAGATTCCCGTTAATTCTTTAAAGATAGAATAAATATTCTGTTTTTTTGGACTTTTTCTTTTTGATAAAAGATTATTTTGTGAATCATAAAGTTCGATTGTGTTTTCCAGGATTACAGGATGAACAAGCTTTATGTTATGACCTTTTTGAATTGTATCATAGATTTTTGGAAGAAGTTTGGAGAGGTTTTTTGTCTGAATTTCAATGGCATTTCCTTTTTTTGTAATGATGTCGTAAACGTGATTGTATTTTTTTACTTCTGTCTGACCATCATATATTTCTGAGTAAATAATTTTGAGACTTTTATGTAAACTGCTTTCATTGAGTGTGGAAAACTGCATTTAAAATCACTATCAAACTGTATGGAATATTTTTTTAGAAAAAAAACAAATTTATATATTATTGGTATAAAAAAGCATTGACTTTAGTTAAAAATATTATAAAATTAATGATAAGTGGGAAAAAGTGGTAAAAAGTGGATATAAGTGGGTATGAATCTGTTAACTGGTGAATACAATAATACGATTGATGAAAAAGGTAGAGTCTCATTTCCAGTAAAATTGAGAACTGTCTTAAATCAAAATGTAGTTATGGTCACTAAAGGTTTAGATCGCTGCTTATGGCTTTTTACTTCTGATGAATGGGACAACTTTCAAAATAAATTGATGGCGAATGCTTCAATGATGAAAAGCAAAAGCTTGAATGTTGTGCGTCATTTTATTGCGCCTGCACAGCCTGTCGAGTTTGATAAAAATGGTCGCCTTTCAATCCCACAAAGCTTACGCGAATATGCTAATCTTTCAAAAGAATGCACAATTTTAGGTATTGCAAAATATATGGAATTGTGGGACTTCAATACTTACAAAGAATATTTAACAAGTACAGAAGAATCTTTTAGAGATGCTGCTGAAGAATTTAATGATATAAGTTTTTAACTCTGTGGAAATCTGATTTTTTGACAGAGTTATTGACTTTAACAAATAATGGTGGGTTAAATTGGAAGTTGTTCATACTCCTGTTTTATTAAATGAATGTCTGCATTATCTTTCTCCTGTGGATGAACCTTATGAAAACCATTGTCTTATGATTGATTCGACTTTGGGTGAAGGGGGACACACCTATAACTTTTTAACAAAATTTAAAGGTCTTAGTGTTGTTGGACTTGATGCAGATAATGTTATTCAGGCGCGTGCAAAAGAGCGTTTGAAGGAATTTGGACAAAGAATCCATTTTTATAACGGCTGGTTTAATGATTTTTATGCTAATTACCCATCAGAATATGAAAAACCTGATTTAATTTTATTTGATTTGGGGATTTCTGTATTTCATTATGAAAAATCTTGCCGCGGTTTTTCTTTCAGGTATGATGAAAAACTTGATATGCGTTTGAATACTGGAACCGAAAAATCTGCAGCTGATTTAGTAAACGAACTTCCAGAAGAAAAACTTGCTGATTTAATTTATCTTTATGGTGAAGAAAAGTTGAGCCGTAGAATTGCTGCTGCAATAGTACAGGCACGTGACGGTGGAAGAATTGAATCTTCCAAGGCTCTGGCTCAGATTATTTGGGATGCTGTGCCTGCAAATTATCGTTATGGTAATATTCATCCTGCAACAAGAACTTTTCAGGCTTTGCGTATAGCCGTTAATAGTGAGTTGAAACGTATTCCTCAGGCTTTAAGTGATGCATTTAAATGTTTAAAACCTGGTGGAAAAATGGGTGTGATTACTTTTCATTCGCTTGAAGACAGAATTGTAAAAAACTATTTTAGAAATCTTGGAAAACAGTGCGTTTGTCCTCCTCAGGTGGCAGTTTGTCGTTGTGGCGGTGAAAAATGTGCTGAACTTTTGACTCGAAAACCAGTTATTCCGACTGAAGAAGAAATCAAACAGAATTCTCCGTCTAGAAGTGCAAAACTTAGGGTAATCAGAAAGTTGAGAGATGATACTCCTTATCATCTTGATGGGGTAATAGGGTATTAATATGAGAAATATAACAAAAAATGGGATTAAAAATATATTTTTTAAAATAGCGGTCTGTTTGTTTGTTCTTTTTATTCCCAGTATGCTTTTTTTGTATGGGTTTCAGGCAAAAAGGTATTCAAAACTTAAGCTTGAAATTAAAGCTTTAGAACAAAAACAGGAAAAGCTGATTGAAGAGAATAAAAAGATTGTGAATGAAATTTCGATTCTTTCTAGTGCGGATAGAATTGAAAAAATAGCTGTTGAAGAACTTGGAATGCACAAAGCTCAGGCTGAAGATATTGTGCGTGTTGAAATGACTGGTGAAAAAAAATAATCAAAACGGAGAACTTTTTAGGCGGAAGGCATGGATAAAATGAAAACTTTACTTGAAAAAGACGAACTTATGAAGGCTGTGCATGGAATTGAAATTGGCAGTGGAAATGCTGAGTGTTTTTTTTGTGATGTACAGACAGATAGCCGCATGATTTCTCAAGATTGTAAAGCAATGTTTGTGCCTTTGATTGGTGAATTTCAAGATGGTCATAAGTATATTCCTTCTGTTCTGGAAAAAAATCCTGGAGTAATTCTTCTAAATGATAGTGAATATCACAAAAGAATTGATTTTTACGATGAACTGGCAAAAAAATATGATGAAGTTTGTTTTATAAAAGTGGAAAACACTTTGCATGCACTACAGGCAGCTGCAAAAGCGTATGTCGAAAAAAACTGCAGCAGCATGATAAAGGTAAGTATCACAGGTTCAAGCGGAAAAACTACTACTAAAGAAATGCTTGTGAGTATTTGTAAAGAATATTTTGGAGAGGAAAATGTTGCCTATACAAAAGGAAATTTTAACTCGGAGACTGGACTTCCTTTGTCGGTGTTTAAAATTAAAGGAAATGAAAAAATCGGCATTTTTGAGATGGGAATGAACCGTTTTGGAGAAATAGAAGAAATTTCTGATGTGTGGAAATCAAAATACGGAATCATCACAAATATTGGAACGGCACATATCGGCATTTTAAAATCTCGTGAAAATATTGCCAGAGAAAAACGTCATTCATTTGATTTTATTCCCGAAAATGGAGCTGCTTTTGTTCCTTTTGATGATGATTTTGCAGATTTTTGTCTGGAAAATGTAAAAGGTGAAAAAGTAAAGTTTGGAAAGTCTGTTCCTGTTTCTGAAAGTGGTGTGGAGTTTGGAGAAAGTCTGGGACTTTTTGGAACTGATTTTCTTGTAGATGGAATAAAAATTCACTTGAGTCTGTCAGGTGAGTACAACTATCAGAATGCTCTTGGCGTTGTTGCTCTTGCTAAGAAACTTGGGATTGATGCTGTTTCTATCAAACAGGGAATTGAAAATGTTTGTTCGGTTGGCGGCAGAATGGAAATTCTGAAAACTGAACTTAAAAATCATAAAAATTGTGTTTTGATTAAAGACTGTTACAATGCAAACTTGGATTCAATGTTGAAAGTACTTGATTTTTGCCAGAATCTTGATGAAAAAACTTATAGTAAGAAAATTTTTGTTCTTGCGGATATGAAAGAACTTGGTGAAGAATCGGAAAAAAGTCATAAAGCAGTTGGTGAAAAGATTAACAGCATTTCTCCTGCCTTTGTGGTTTTGATTGGTCATGAAATGAAAGTTTGTTATGATGCAATTAAGAATAAGGAAAATGTTCTTTGGTTTCAAGAAAGTTCTCCAATGAATTTTGAAATGACAGGTGAAAAAATTTTGGAGAAAGTAAACGGCAGCGAAATTGTACTTTTGAAGGGTTCTCATAGTATGGAATTGGATAAACTTATTCCTTATTTTGTGCTTTCAAAAAATGAGGGGGAAATTCAGTGAGTGAGTTTAATTTTTATGCAAAAAAGCCTTCTGAAGATTACCATAAAGTTGATATGTGGCTTGTTGTTTCTATTCTGCTTTTATGGGGACTTGGAATATTCACTTTGTTTGCATGTACAAAAAATCATTTTGCAAACAACTCCTTTGGATATGTAAAAAGACAGTTGTTTTCTTCGGCAATCGGCTTTGTCCTTTTTTTTATTTTTTTATTTACTGATATTAAGATGATAAGAAAATCAATTGGGTTGATTGTTGCTGTGTCTTTTGTATTGTGCCTTTTGACTTTTATAAAACCTCTTTCCATCGAAAAAAATGGTGCCAGAAGATGGCTTAAAATGCCTGGAAATTTTAGTTTTCAACCTTCGGAACTGGTGAAATTTGCTATTGTTTTGTTTTTAGCAAATTTTTTTGATAAACAGGAACGTCTTGAAAATCCTGAGGAAAAAAATCTGCTGCCCAGTGTTATCGTTCTTATTGTTTTTGTAAGCGTTGTTATTTTGCAAAAAGATATGTCAACTAGTATTCTTATTCTTTTGATTGGAATTCTGCTTTTTTTTGTTGCCGGACAGAAAATTTTGTGGCTTATACCTTTTTCTATTCTGGCAATTCCAACAGCTTTTATTGCAATGTTTCTGGAACAATATAGAATTAAACGAATTTTAGGATGGCTTAATCCTGAGCAGTATAATTCTACACTTAATTATCAGGCTAGAGCAGCAAAAACTGCAATCAGTGCAGGCGGAATCTGGGGAAGCGGGATTGGTTCTGGTCTTGTAAAAATTAATTCCATTCCAGAAAATCAAGCTGACTATATTTTTGCAGGATGGGCTGAGGCAATGGGATTTGTGGGTGTAATTGCTTACATTCTTTTGCTTTTATTCTTTGCGTGGCGCGGGTATAAAAGTGCTATGAATTGCAGCGACAGGTTTTCATCATATGCTGGATTTGGATGTGTTTCTGTAATTTTTATGCAATCTTTAGTGAATATAATGGTTGTGTGCGGATTATTGCCATCAACAGGAATTCCTCTTCCGTTTTTTTCTCTTGGTGGTTCTTCAATTATTGTAACACTTGCAATGTGCGGGTTTATATTGAATACATCGAGAGGTGAAGATAGTGTGGAATACCTTTCTGAATTTGACGAAGTAAGTCTGGAAGATTTTTCTTATTTATCATAAAAAGTAGGTAAAGTATGAGTGATATTAGTGTTTTTACATCTGATGAATATTTGGATAAAGATTATTTTCTCAGTGAAGATATTAACAGTAACGATTCATCTGGAAAAACTGAAAAAAAAATCAAAATAATTAAAGTAATATTTGTGATTCTATGCTTAGTACTTGTAGGAGAGTTTGTTTACTACAAAGTTATTATGCCGGGCTTTTCCACCCCGAAAATCACAGTTTCAGGACAACAGAAATTCAGTGCGCAGGAAATAGGGCAGATGATTTTACCAATGTGTAATGACAACTGGCATACTTTTGATGTGGAAAAGGCAAATGCACTTATTTCTTCAGATCCTGAAATCGAAAGTGTTGTGGTGGAAAAAAAATTTCCAGACAAAGTTTTTATCAGCATAGTGGAAAGAGAACCTGTGGCGCTCACTTTTGTAACTATAAAAAATGACACTGTTGCTATGCAGATTGATAAAAACGGTGTGATTTTTGAAGGAAAAAAAGGGATAAATGTGGATTCAAATAAAATCCCGATTATTTCAGGGCTTCCAATCGAATATCTTGCACAGGGAATGAGAATTCCGTCAAAATATCGTCCATTGATTGATCAGATTACAAAAATCAGTGAACTTCCTCAATCATATTTTGCAGGAATATCTGAAATTTGTGTTCATCCAAAAGAATTTGGTAATTATGAACTTGCGCTGATTCCTTCGCAATCGCATATAAAAGTCTTAACTGATCGTTCTTTGAATGAAGAAGCTTTAAAATATATGATGGTTGTTCTTGATGTTGTCAAACAGCTTGGTTCTGATGTTTCTGAGATTGATTTAAGGTATGGTTCAGTTTCATACAGAACAAAAAATCAAGTAGAAAATGATGAAATTATTTTAAAAAATTGATATTATTGTAAAAAGAAGATTTATCTTCCAGAAAAAAAACTTTATGGAAAATCAAAAGGTTTTGTTGAAATCTGATGTAGATGTGATTTTTGAGGAAGTATTATGACAGAAAATAAAATAGTTGGTCTTGATATTGGAACAAGTGTAATCCGTGTTGCCATTGGAGAAATTGATCCTGAAACACAAAAAATGGTAATCACAGGAACAGCTCAAAAAAAATCAGCAGGTCTTAGAAACGGTGTAATAGTAAACATAGAAGATGCTAAAAATGCAATCAAAGAAGCAATCGATGCTGCAGAACAGAATGCAGGAACTATTGTTGAATCTGTGGTTACGGCTGTGGGCGGAGAACTGATTGAAAGTCAGAATTCAAAAGGTGTTGTTCCTGTTTCCAGCACAAATAAGTCTACAAAAGAAATTGGACCTGCTGATATTCAGCGGGTTATTGATAGTGCAACTGCAATAAAAGTTTCTGATGATAAAGAAAAACTTCACGTAATTCCTCAGAATTTTATTGTAGACGGTGTAAGTGGCATTACAGATCCGATTCATAGAATGGGAACAAGACTTGAAGCTGAAGTACATATTGTTACGATATCAAAATCAATAATTCAGAATCTTCGTTCCTGTATTTCACGTGCAGATTATTTTTTAAACGGTGTCATGCTAAAAACTCTGGCACAAACTCATTCGGTTTGTCATCAGGATGAAATGGAATTGGGTTCGATTCTTATTGATTTAGGTGCTGGAACAACAGATGTGCTTGTGCTTTTTAAAGGTGCACCAATTAGTACAGCGTCTATTCCAGTTGGTGGTAATCTTGTAACTAACGATATAGCAATTGTTACGGGAATTACAACACAAGCTGCAGAAAAGATTAAAATTGAGTCTGGCTGCTGCTGGCTTCCTAACATAAATCCTGAAAATGACCTTGAGGTGATTTTGCCTGGAGTTGGAGGAAAATCGCCTGAGATTACAAAACAGTCACAAATCTGTCAGATTATTCAGGCAAGAATGGAACAGATTTTTGTAATGGTAAAAAATGCAGTAATCAAGAATACAAAAGATTCTATTAAGCAGCTTTCGGGTAACATAATTTTGACTGGTGGCGGTGCGAATATGGAAGGGGTTGTAGACCTGGCTCAATATGTTTTTAAAACTTCATCTGTCAGAATTGGATATCCTGACAGCATCGGCGGTATTGAGGAAGATTACAGAAAACCTGATTTTGCAACGGCAATCGGACTTGTGGTGTCTTATCAGTCAATGCTTCAAAAAACTGATTCAAAAAGGAATAAAAAACGTTCTGCTAATAAAAAAACAGCCAAAAAAGGCGGGGATGGATTTCTTAAATCAATGATAAAAAAATTATTTTAGAAATTAAGATATTTAGATTTATTTCGAGTTTTTGGTTTTAAACCGTGGCAAGGATAGTAGGGGCGCCGAAGGCGGCCACTGGACTGAGCGGAGCACAGCGGAGCGAGGGAAACGGCTGGAGCGATAGCGAAACCCCGAATAGCGCGAGTTTGCAATGCAAACTCGGGACGAGAAATGCTATGCATTTCTCGCTTTTTTTGCGAAGCAAAAAGCCACCCTGAATTTAATGAATCAGGATTCGAAATTTGTTTAATCTTTTATAAGGTTTGCTTGGCAGGTTCATAATCTGTTTAAGTTTTGTTGATATAGTAATTCTAAGGGAGGAAATTATGGGTGATTTGGGAATTTCTATAGTTAATGATGATGATAATTATGTTAATTCAAATGATTACAATGATGATTTGAAAGGAAATCCAACTGTTATAAAAGTAGTTGGTTGCGGTGGCGGTGGTTCAAATGCTGTAAACCGCATGATTTCACGCGAATTGAGTAATGTTGAATTTATTGTTTTGAATACAGATTTACAGGCTTTGAATCGTTCGCGTGCTCCTACCAGACTTGCAATCGGTCAAAAAGTTACAAAGGGTCTTGGTGCTGGAGGAAAACCTGCAATTGGTGAGCAGGCTGCGGAAGAGGATAAAGAATTAATCACAAATACTTTGCGCGGTGCAGATATGGTTTTTATCACTGCCGGAATGGGTGGTGGAACTGGAACCGGTTCTGCTCCTGTTGTTGCAAAAATCGCAAAAGAGCTTGGTTGCCTTACGGTTGCAGTAGTAACAACTCCTTTTGAATTCGAAGGAAATGTCAGAATGCGTCAGGCAAAAGAAGGTCTGGAACGATTGCATGAACAGGTTGACTCTTTGATTGTAATTCCAAATGAGCAGCTTTTCAAAAATATTGACAAAAATCTTACTGTAAAAGAATCTTTTAGGAAAGCAGATGAAGTTTTGTGTCAGGGCGTTGAAGGAATTTCAAATATAATTACAAATCCTGGAGATGTAAATACAGACTTTGCTGATGTACGAAATGCTATGGCAGGACAGGGAAATGCAATCTTTGGAATTGGTATTGGTGAAGGTGAAAACAGAGCTACAGAAGCGGCATATAATGCAATTAACAATCCAATGCTTGAAGATTCCAAAATCGACGGAGCAAAAAATCTTCTTGTTAATATCTGCGGTTCGGAAGAAATTACGCTTAAAGAAGTTGGTGAGATTTGCAAGATTGTCACAGCCTCTGCTGATAAAGAATATAATATGTTCTGGGGACAGGTTACTCAGCCAGAACTTGAGGGAAAAATCAGCGTAACTGTTATTGCAACTGGTTTTGAAAAAACACAGAAAGAAAATGACATCAAACAGGTAGAAGAAACTCCAAAAAATGTAGAACTTGAAAAACCAAAAAAACTTCCTGAAAATGTAGTAAGTGCTTCTGAATATGAAAATATTTTAAACAGCGTTTCTCGCGGACAGAATAATGCTGTAAATAGTTTAGGTGGAGTGTTTATTTCGAAAAAAGATATATCAAACAGTTCTCACATTCCACAAAGTGCAAGACAGAATCAAAATCAAATTTTTGGCCAGAGTAAAATTAATCAGGCTCAAGGAATTTCTTCGAATAATTCACAAAATAGCCAGAATCTTCAAAATGGAGATAAAAAATCAAAAGGTTCAGAAAATTTTGGTCAGGGACTTTTTGATTCTGATTATGCTGATAGCAATAATGGGTTAAATGGAAACTTTTCGCAACCAGTTCATAAAACATTTACACCACCAGCTGGATTTGTTCCAAATGAAGCAGACATAAATCAGCCTGCAATCTGGAGAAAACCAGAATTCAGCCGTTCAATCAAACTTACAGACGATTAGTTTATTTTAATTGAAAAAAAAGGTGACGGATGACGGTTCTTGAACTTTTGAATCAGTTTTATTCAGATTTAATTCTTGTTAAAAGAGATTCAGAACAAACTGCAATGACTTATAAAATTTCTGTAGAAGAGTTTTTGAATTTTCTGGTTAAAGAAAAAATTAAGTTACGCGCTGTTTCTACTCAGGATTTAATTCTTTTTTTGATAAAAAGACAAGAAGAGGGTGTGAGTGAACTGACTATTTCAAAAGATATTTCTGCTTTGCGTGCTTTTGGTGATTTTCTTGTACGAAAAAGTTTTTGGGAAGAAAATATTACTTTATTGCTTGAAAAACCAAGAGCATCAAAAAAAATTCCAAAGGTTCTTTCTGTGGAGCAGATTGATAATCTTTTAAGTGTAATAGATACAAAGACTGCTTCTGGTATTCGTGATGATGCGCTTTTTGAACTTATTTATTCCTGTGGGTTAAGAATTAGTGAAGCATGCGGACTTTTGATTGCAAACGTTCATCTGGAAGAAAAGTTGATTCTTGTGCGAGGAAAAGGGGATAAAGAGAGAATTGTCCCTTTTGGTGAACGTGCACTTAAAAAAATTGAAATTTATCTGGAAAAAGTGCGCCCTTCTTTGACAAAAGGAAGAAATGTTCCTCAATTGTTTGTGAATTATAAAGGGGAACCGATTTCAAGAAAAGGTGTTTGGAAAAGGTTTAAGGAACTTGAAGCTTTGTCCGGGGTAGATGCAAAAGTGCACACTCTTCGTCATTCGTTTGCAACTCATTTATTGTCTGGTGGTGCAGACTTGCGTTCTGTGCAGGAACTTTTGGGACATAGTGATTTGAGTACAACTACAATCTACACACATGTGACAGACGACCAGCTTGAAAAAGCTCATGAAAAATATTTTGAATCTGCAAAGATGCAGGATTTATAGATTTTTTTTACACTTCAGGCAAAGATAAAAAAAGTGATTGAAAAAAAATGTAAAAAATATTTATTTAAAATAAGTAAAAATTTGTAGAAAAATAAACTTATATTTTGTATATTATATGTATTGTATTCATGTTTTGACAAAAATTGATTTGTGAAAAGGGGGACAAAATGAAAAGTATTATGCATAAAATAATTATAATTTTGGGGTTTTCAGCAGTTATTACAGTTTTTGTTTCCTGTGAAGTTTCAAATAAAAAAATTCTTCGTTATCAAAAACTTGAAGAAGGTGTTTCAAATCCAACAACAATAGAAGAACTTAAAGATGCGATTAAAAAATATGGAGAACGTGCCGCTGATGTTCAGATGGCTGTAGGTCAGGTTGGAATTTGGTATAAGATTCTTGGAACAAGATATCTTGATCAGAAAATGTATGGGGAAGCATTAAAATGTTTTCAAGAAGCTTTAAAATATTATCCTGATAATCAAAATTTATATTATTATGTTGGTGTTTGTGCAGGATATATGTCTCATGCAGCTTTAGATTTTGGTGGAACTGGAAATACTCAGCAGAAATATAATTATTTAAAACTTGCAGAAGAAGCATATTTGAGAGCTATTTCAATAGAAGACAGATATGTCAGAGCTTTGTATGGAATAGGAGTTCTTTATGTTTTTGAACTTGATGAAAGCCAGAAAGCAATTCCTTACCTTGAAAAAGCAATTGAAATAGATACCAGAAACATCGATGCTATGTTTGTTCTGGCTCGTGCGTATTATTCGTGTTATGAATTTGACAAATCCACAGAAATGTATGATAAAATAATAAACACAACAAAATCACAGGAAAAAAAAGCGATTGCATTGGAAAATAAGGAGAAAGTTTTAAATGCACAATATTCAAACTGAAGATAAAATCCTTTTTTATTTGTGTTTGCATAGGATTACTTTTTTGTCTTTATGCGAAAAAGAGATTCTGTTAAAAGAATTGGACGATTTTAATGCACTTGCTTTACTGTCAAAAGAAGAGATTTCGAGAATAATTCATCGTCAGATTTCAGAAAAAGCGATTTGGAATGGAAAAGATAATCTTCGCATGGCAAAAATTGCATTAGAATATTGCAAATTTCTCAATATTAGGATAATTTTAAACTCAGATGAAAATTATCCTTTTTTGTTGAAGCAGATTTCAGATCCGCCTTTACTTTTGTTTTGTCGTGGAAATGCAGAATTATTAAACGGAAGAAAATATATTTCTGTTGTAGGAACCAGAAAACTTTCTGCACAGGGAAGAGATAGTGCCAGGGATTTTGCTTATCAAGCAGCAAAAAATGGATATTGTGTTGTCAGCGGGCTTGCTTATGGAGCAGATGGATATGCACACAAAGGTTCAGTAGATGCATATTATGATTTTATAGATGACCAGACGATGTTACAAAATCTAGGACACACTATTGCTGTGTTACCAAGCGGAATTGATGAAATTGTTCCATACAGGCATAAACAGCTTGCCCAGATGATTTTAAAAAGCGGTGGGTGTATTATAAGTGAATATGAACCTAAAATGAACATTGCAAACTGGCATTTTGTTGCAAGAAACAGAATTATTGCAGGTTTGTCAGAATCTACAGTGGTGATTGAAGCTCCTGACGGAAGTGGTTCTCTTATAACTGCAGATTTTGCATTGGAATATGGAAGGGAAGTATATCTGCATAAAGCGTGTTTTAGCGAAATGGCATTGAAGATGTCTGATATTGTAAGAAAAGATTTGCTTAAAAAGTTTTCTCAAGGAAACGCGAGTAAATATAAATTAGAAAATACTGTACAAAAATTTTTGGAAGAGGGTGCTCCTGTTATCGAGAGTTTCGATGATTTTTGTGCTGTTTTGAATGAAGAACCTGGAATAAGAAATGCAAAAATTGTTCAGGCTGAATTGTTTGAGTCGGTATAATGGTTGCAGATTTTAACACTTTTTTCATTCTCAAAAAAGGATGATACTGAAAGACTTTATTTTTTGAAGGATTGAATATGGCTGAAAAAAACAAAAAGAACACTGTCAAGAATGCAAAACAGACTTTGGTGATTGTTGAATCTCCAACCAAAGCACATACAATTGAAAAATACTTAGGACCCGGATATATTGTTCGTGCTTCTGTTGGACATTTGATAGACTTACCAAAATCCAGAATGGCAATTGATGTCGAAAATGGTTTTCAGCCAGAATATATCACTGTCAGAGGAAAAGCAAAACTTTTAAAAGAATTGCAGAAGGAAGCAAAAAAGTCTGAAGCAGTTCTCCTTGCATCCGATAATGACCGTGAAGGAGAAGCAATTGCATGGCATTTAAACAATGCTTTAAAAGATAAAACAAAAGCCAAAATAAACAGAATTGTTTTTAACGAAATTACACCAAAGGCAATCACAGAAGCTGTAAAAAATCCTGGAGAAATTGTAGAAGCAAAAGTAAATGCACAGAAGGCAAGACGAGTTTTGGATAGACTTGTCGGATACAATTTGAGTCCGCTTTTGTGGTCAAAAGTAAAAAATGGACTTTCGGCAGGACGTGTTCAGTCTGTAGCTTTGCGGCTTATTTGTGAACGGGAAAAAGAGGTTGAAGATTTTCTGCCAGAAGAATACTGGTCGCTTGATGCTGATTTTGTAAAAGGAAAATCGAAATTTTCAGCACAGCTTGTAAAATATGCTGGTGAAAAACCTGAGCTAAAATCAGAAGACGAAGTTAAAAAGATTATCGAAAAAATAAAATCAAGTGAATGTAAAGTTGCGGCAAAAAAAACTACAGAAAAAACAGTACGTCCAAAACCTCCGTTTACTACTTCAAAACTGCAACAGGA
The DNA here is from genome assembly GCA_945868875.1 of uncultured Treponema sp. Lineage (GTDB taxonomy): Bacteria > Spirochaetota > Spirochaetia > Treponematales > Treponemataceae > Treponema_D. The sequence goes on along the minus strand of CAMBMW010000023.1, from coordinate 3,958 downwards.
TGCTGCAAATAAACTTGGCTTTACTTCACGAAAAACAATGCAGATTGCCCAGCAACTATATGAAGGAATTCAAATTGGTTCAAATCATGTGGGTTTAATAACTTATATGCGTACAGACTCAGTTCGAATTTCTGAAACTGCTTTAGCTGATGTTCGCGATTTCCTTTCAAAAAATTATCCGTCAGAGTTACCAGAACAGCCAATTCATTATGCAGTTGGAAAATCTGCTCAAGATGCCCATGAAGGTATTCGTCCAACTTATGTTTCATATACTCCAGAAAGTATAAAAGAGAACTTGACACATGATCAGTTTAAACTTTATTCAATAATATGGGAACGTTTTGTTTCAAGTCAAATGAATAATGCAAAAATGGAAACTACTTCAATTGAAATAAATGCAGATGAGGCAACTTTCAGAGTATCAGCAAGTAAAATCGTTGAAAAAGGATTTTACAAAGTTATAAAACTTTTGGCTTCCAAAGAAGAAAAAACTTCAGCATTGCCATCTCTAAAAGAAGGGGAAACTGTTAACGTAGATAATTTCCATCCGGAACAGCATTTTACACAAGGACCTGCAAGATATACAGATGCTTCTATCGTAAAAATGCTTGAAGAAAAAGGAATTGGTCGTCCTTCTACTTATGCAACAATCATTTCTACTTTGCTTGACCGTTATTACGTTACAAGATCAAATAAACAACTTGTACCTACTCAACTTGGAAGAATGATTAATAAAATTCTTGTGGAAAACTTCCCTGCTGTCATAAATGAAGAATTTACTGCAAAGATTGAAACTGAATTAGACCAGGTTGAAGCGGATGAACTTGTCTGGAATGAAGTAATCGGAAAATTCTATTCTCCATTTAAAAAAAATGTTGATGATGTAATGGAACATCAGGAAAGCATAAAAGGTTTTCTTGATGAGAAGACAGATGAAGTTTGTGATAAATGTGGCAAACCGATGCTTAAAAAACTCGGAAGATTTGGATTTTTCCTTGCATGTTCAGGATTTCCAGAATGTCATAACACAAAATCAATTCCGCTTGCAAAGTGTCCATGTAAGGATTGTAATGGAGATATTGTTGAGCGAAAAACAAAAGGTCGCGGAAAATCTTTCTTTGGCTGTACAAATTATCCAAAATGTACGTTTATTTCTCACTTTAAACCAATTGACCAGTATTGCCCAAAATGTGGCTGGTTCCTTGTGGAAAAATATGACAAAAAAAATGGTGCTTACAAGAGTTGTATAAATCCAGATTGCGATTATTTGCATAGTGCAGATGAGCAGGAAAACGAAAATCAGACTTTATCTGAAAAGAAATAATTTTATAAGGAATGTCCAGTGAAAGATTTAAAGTATGTCATATCGCTTGATGAGGGCACGACTTCCTGCAGGGCAGTTTTGTATGATAAAAATGCAAGTGTCATTGGCTCAATGCAGCAGGAATTTACACAGATTTATCCTAAACCTGGACTTGTAGAACACGATGCTGAAGAAATATTTAAATGTCAGTTGATGGTTTTACAAAATCTTATTGTTGAAAATGATGTACGTTATGACCAGATTGCCGCAATTGGAATTACAAATCAGCGTGAAACAATTGTTGTTTGGGATAAAAAAACTGGAAAACCTGTTTATAATGCAATAGTCTGGCAGTGTCGCCGAACGGCAGATTATTGTAATCAGCTGATAAAAGAAGGATGGACAGAAAAAATAAGACAAAAAACAGGTCTTTTGATTGATGCATATTTTAGCGGAACAAAACTCAAATGGATTTTGGATAATGTTCCAGGTGCCAGACAAAAAGCTGAAAAAGGAGAGCTTCTTGCTGGAACAATTGATTCTTGGTTAATATGGAAACTCAGTGGTGGCAAATGTCACATAACAGATTATACAAATGCCTGCCGCACAATGCTTTTTAATATCTATGATTTGTGCTGGGATAAGGAATTGCTTAAACTTTTTGATATTCCTGAGAAAATGCTTCCAAAAGTGTGCGATTCTTCAAGTGTTTATTGTAAAACTGATAGAGATATATGCGGATTTGAAGTTACAATTGCTTCAGCTGTAGGAGATCAGCAGGCAGCTTTATTTGGACAAGGCTGCTTTAATAAAGGTGAAGCAAAAAACACTTATGGAACAGGCTGTTTTATGCTTATGCATACTGGTGATAAACCTGTGAATTCTCAAAAACTTTTGACAACAATTGCTTTGGGACTGGATGGAAAAGTAAGTTATGCTTTGGAAGGCAGTGTGTTTATTGGAGGAGCTGTCATAAAATGGCTTAGAGATGAACTTGAACTCATTTCATCTGCGCCAGAAATTGATAGACTTGCCGAATCAGTAGAAGATTCAAATGGAGTTTACCTGGTGCCAGCTTTTGTAGGACTTGGAACTCCTTATTGGGATATGTATGCTCGTGGAACAATCGTAGGACTTACTCGCGGAGTTAAAAAAGCACATATTTGCCGGGCTGCTCTGGAAGGCATTGCTTACGAAGTGAAAGATGTACTTGATACAATGGTTTTGGATTCAAAAACTGATATTTTGAATTTAAATGTTGATGGCGGAGCTTGTGTCAGCGACGTAATGCTTCAGTTCCAGTCAGATATTTTAAATACTCGAGTTTGTCGTCCTTCAAATGTAGAAACTACAGCATTAGGTGCAGCTTTTTTGGCAGGACTTGCAGTAGGATTTTGGAAAAATAAAGATGAAATTCTTAATCATAGAAAAATAGAAAAAGTTTTTGTACCTGAGATTAGTGAAGAAAAAAGAAACGAACTTTATACTGGCTGGAAAAAAGCTATTGAAAAATCAAAAGCCTGGATAGAAAACTAATTTTTTAGAATTCACAATTTCGAAAAGATTTATTCTATTTTCAGAATCTGTTTCCGATAATCAAAAGTATGAAGTTAAAGGATTTTATTGAGGAGTTTTTAAATTATCTTTCGGCTGTGAGAGGTCTTTCTGAAAACACAGTGACTGGATATAAAAATGATTTGTCATTACTGCAACATTTTTTATCACCAGAAATAGAAATTTCATCAGTCACAAAAGAGAACTTGCTTTTATGCATAGGGCAGCTTTCCAGGCAAAAAAAAGCAGCTGCAAGCATAAACAGATTTATTTCAGCGGTAAGAACACTTTTTTCATTTGGATTACGCTATCAATACATACAAAAAAATCCAGCACTTGAACTAAAAACTGTAAAAAATCCTAAACGCATGCCGAACTTTATGACGCAGGCTGAAGTTGATGATTTATGTCATCAGCCGATAGAAAATGAACTTTTGTGGAAAAACAGAGATTACGCAATTATGACAATGCTTTATTCTTCTGGTTGTCGAATAAGTGAAATTACAAATCTGAAACTGAGTGATTTTCTGGATGATTATCATTCGGCAATAGTTACTGGAAAGGGAAATAAACAGCGGCGAGTATATTTTGCATCTGAATCTAGAAACGCATTGAATGTTTATCTGGAAGACAGAAAAAAAATGATTTTAGATAAGGGAATTGAAAATCCATCTGACAAGCTTTTTATTAATCAACGAGGATTGCCGTTGTCAATAAATGGAGTAAGGTTTATAATCACAAAATATTCTGGTAAAGAAGGAACAAATCATCATGTAAATCCGCATGCTTTCCGTCATACATTTGCGACAACAATGATTGGTAACGGAGCAGATGTGAGAATTGTTCAGGAAATGCTCGGTCACAGTTCTATAAGTACAACACAGCGTTATACTCATGTGACAACAGAAAAACTTATTGATATTTACAATAAAGCCCATCCTCACGGTGCAAATGGTGAAAAAAAAAGGTAAAAAACTGTTTATAAATAATAAAAAAATATTGTCAGTAGCGTGAATTTTTTATTATACTTATAAGAATAAGTCTGAATTTTTTTGAAAATTTTAGAATTGATATATAAAAGGAAATAAAATGGGAAAAACA
>CAMBMW010000022.1 GCA_945868875.1 uncultured Treponema sp. | reverse complement strand
TCCAAAAAAAGTAAATTTCTTTCCATTTGTTGCTATGTTTATAGTAACTTTTATCAACTTTTTTTTGTTTTATTATTATATTTAAATGTAAATTTTATAAAACTATTTGAATGAATGATTTGTTCATCCTTTTGTATCTGGAGGTTATTATGATTGAAGTTTCCCACGTTTCCCGTAATTTCGGGGACTTTCGTGCGGTAAATGATGTCAGTTTTTCTATTCCAACTGGTCAGATTGTTGGACTTTTGGGACCTAATGGTGCTGGTAAAACTACTACGATGCGTATGATTACAGGTTTTCTTTCGCCTTCTGAAGGAAAAATTTTGATTGACGGTATTGACATTTGCGAAAATCCAGTTGCTGCCAAAAAGAAAATCGGTTACATGCCTGAATCTGCTCCTTTGTATGGAGATATGATTGTTGAAGATTATTTAAAATATGTTGCGCAGATGCATGGTCAAAATGCAGAATTAAAGGTTCCTGCTTTGTGTGAAGAATGTGGTCTTAAGGAAGTGATGAGTAAAAATATCTCTGAACTTTCACGCGGTAACAGACAGCGAGTTTCTTTGGCTCATGCTCTTATGAATGACCCTGAAATTCTTATTCTGGATGAACCTACTTCTGGTCTTGACCCGAATCAGGTGGAAGACGTCCGTGCAATTATCCGTGAAATTGGAAAAACCCGAACAGTAATAGTTTCAACTCACATTTTGAGTGAAGTTGAAATGCTTTGTGCACGTGCCATCATCATTTCTGGTGGAAAACTTGTTGCTGACAGCCCTATTGAAGAATTAAAAGAACGCTTTGGTCACGAAATTTCTGTAAAAATTTCTGTAGGCGGTGCGTCTTTTGATGAAATTTGTGATTGCATTAAAAAAATTGATGGTGTTGATTCTGTGAGTCAAACAGAAGCAGATTGTACTGTGAGCGGTGATGTTAATTTGACTGGAGTTCTTGTTTCTGTTAAAGGTAATGCTGAAATCCGTCCTGCCATTTCCAAAGTGCTTGCTCAGAATAATTTTGATTTATATGAAATGTCTGTTATGCGTAACAGCCTTGAAGAAGTTTTCCATGCAGTAACTTCTACTGATGCTGGAAACTTGAATAATTCTGAAACTTCAAATGTTTCGCCTGAAGAAAAATCAAAAAACGAGGTAAAAAATGACTAACTGTGCTAAATCTGAAAAAATCAAAAATCCTGCGTTTATTGTGATGAGGCGTGAATTAAAATCTTATTTTACAAGCCCCATTGCTTATATTGTTACTGGTCTGTTTTTAATTCTGAATGGAATCATTTTTTATTCTACTTTCTTCCTATTAGACAGAGCAGATTTGCGTCAACTTTTTGGCAATCTTCCTTTGCTTCTTTCTTTTTTTGTGCCTGCTTTGACGATGCGAATATTTGCTGAGGAAAAACGCTCAGGTTCTATTGAAACGCTTTTTACTTTGCCTGTAACTGAAACTCAGGTTGTTACTGGAAAATATCTTGCTTCATTTATAGCAACTATTGTGATGATTGCTCCAACTTTGTTCTATATTATCCCGGCTGAAGTTTTTGGCTCTCCTGATTATGGTCCGATTACTGGTGGTTTTTTGGGTGCCGTTCTGCTTGCAGCCTGTTATACATCCATTGGAGTTTTTGCTTCGAGTGTTACTAAAAATCAGATTGTCGCTTTCTTTACAGGATTTATTATCTGTATTGTTTTGACGATGATTGATTCGTTTTTGATTTTTCTGCCGTCGGGCATTGTTACTTTTTTGAGTTTTATTTCTGCAAACTCGCATTTTACTTCGATTGCAAGAGGAATTATTGACACTCGTGACATTATTTATTTTGTTTCGATGACTTGTCTGTTTTTTGTAATCACTGTAAAAGTGCAGCAACAAGCGAAAAAATAGTTATCTACAAAATAATTTCAGACAATTTGAGCTAAAAAAAATTGAATCTGATGCAAAATAACTTTTTTTTGATTTCTATAAAAATCTTTTGTAGCAATAATTGAGGATAATGATGAAAAAAATTATTAACTGGTTTAAAAGTTCCAAATCTGATTTTGCATTATTTATTTTATTTTTGATTTTAATCAATATTGTAAGTTATAACGCTTACATTCGTTTTGATTTAACTTCTGCAAAATCTTATTCGCTTTCGAAAGAAAGTAAAAATCTGGTAAAAAATCTTGAACAGCCGATTTCTGTGAGAGTTTTTTTTGATGACAATCTTCCTTCACCTTACAATTCTGTTTCTCAATATGTAAAAGATATTCTTGTTGAATATAAAGGTGCTGGTAACAAAAACTTTTCTGTTTCATTTATGGATATGTCCAAATCTGAAAATATAGAACTTGCTCAAGATTTGGGATTACGTCAAGTTCAACTTCAGGAAGTGAAAAATAATGAGGTTGGTTTTAAACAGGCTTTCATGGGACTTGCTATCACTTATGGCGATAATATAGAAGAAATTAATCCGATTACATCGACTGATGGGTTTGAGTTTAATCTGACTTCCAAAATGTCTAAAATGATTTCTATGGCTGACACACTTGCAGGCTTGAAAAATGATGAAAAAATCACCTTGACTTTATATTTTAGTGATATTTTGAAATCTCTTGGAATTGGCGGAGCTGAACAGACTGTCGGTTACGTAAAAGATGCTTTCAATAAGGTGAACAAACAGAATCAGGACAGACTTGAAATTCAGGTTGTAAATCCTCTTTCTTCTTCTGATGCTGAAAACTATGCTAAAAAATATGGTATCCAGATTATTCAGTACAAAGATGCTTCTGGAAACTATGAAAAAGCGCTTATTGGTCTTGTTTTGGAAAAAGGTGATGATTTTTACGCTTTACCTTTGAAAATTCAGCAGTCTTTCTTCAGTTATCAGGTGACTGGACTTGAAAATCTGGAAGAATCAATTGTTGATGGTCTGGAAAGTCTTCTTTCAAATGTCACTCAAATCGGTTACATTACTGGTCACGAAGAATTGAGCCGTACAGATGAAAATGGTGCAAAAAACTTTAATCAGATTATCAGCGGAATGTATGAACTTGTTGATATTGACTTAAAAGAAAGTGAAATCCCTCTTGGCATGAATTCTATCATCATCAATGGTCCAAAAACTGATTTTGACGAAAACGAATTGTACAAAATTGACCAGTTTATTATGCGTGGCGGAAATGTTCTGTTCTTCGTTGATTCTATGGTAGAAAATCAGATGGCTTCTTACACTGGTGGCGAACAGTTTACTCCAAATTCAATTAATCTTGATAAACTTTTGCAAAAATATGGAGTTTCCAGAGATTTGAATATGGTTTTTGATAAAAACTGTTACGTAAATCAAAGTTCTTCTTATGGAAAACTAAATCTTTACTGGGCTCCAGTTTTACAAAAAAATCAGCTTTTAAAACATCCTGTTACTCAAAATCTTGGCTATGTAATTATGCTTCAAAATGGTTCTCTAGACGTTTCAGCTGCAAATGAAAACCCTGATGTGAAAGTTTCTGTTCTTGCAAAATCTTCTGATGAATCATGGGCAAAAGAAAGCAACATTATGCTAAATCCTATGTATTTAAATCCTCCTTCTGACTCTTCTGCTTTGAAAGCTTACAATCTGGCTGTCCTTCTGGAAGGAAAATTTGAAAGTGCATTTGACAAGGCTCCTGATATTATCCAAAAAGATGAAAATGGAAATGAAATTGTGATGCCTCAAGGTGATTTGTCTGCTTCAAACCATATTAATTCAAGTGTTCTTCCTGGAAAAATATTTGTAACTGGTTCTTCGGCTGTAACAACTCGTCAGGTAATTGATGAATCTGGCACAACTCCAATCGCTATGTTTATGATGAATATTATTGATTATCTGAATGGAAACGAGGATTTATGTACGATGCGCACAAAAGGTCTTTCTGTTGATACCCTAACAATAAAATCTCAGGCTGCGGCTAATTTCTGGAAATTCTTCAATCAGTATGGTCTTGTTGTGATTTTGCTTCTGGCTGGACTTTTTGTATGGAAAGCACGTTCAAAACGCAGACGCGAAATCAATAAAAAATATAATCCAAATGATTCTAGAACTATTAACAAAAAATAAAGGCAGGATGAAAATATGAAAACACGAAAACTTATTTTGATTATTGCGGATATCATTCTTCTTTCTGTTGTGATTATTCAAGGAATTTTAAAAACTCGCGACGGAGCGAAATATTTTGAATTGAAACAGGAACCTGACTGCATTACTATTCAAACTCCATCAGAAACTATTAGCCTTGTGCTTGAAAATGATAATTGGTTTATTGGTGACAAAAAATATCCGGCAGACAAAAATTCTGTGCAGAATCTTGTAGATGCTCTTAGTTACATCCGTGCGTTGGATAAAGTTGCTTCTGTAAATGAAAATTCTTCGATTAAATATGAACTTGTGGATGGAAAAAAGATTTCCGTAACTGCTTCAAAAGAAGGAAAAACTCTCCGTTCACTTGAAATCGGAAAAGAAGCAACTGCAAATTCTCATGCTTACATAACAGTAGACGGCGGAAAAGATATTTTTGTTGCTTCAGGCACTTTAAAAAGCATTTTTGATAAATCAACTGAAACTTTGCGTTCAAAATCTGTGTGGAATTTTGAACAGTCTGACATTTCTTCTGCTGCAATAACATTTGCAGATGGAAAATCATGGACAGCTTCAAGAATTGGTTCTGGTGAAAACATTTCATGGAACATCACAGGAAGTGAAACTGAAAATGTTGAGATGGATTCTGAAAAGATTTCTCAAATGCTAAATTCTCTGGCAAATGTAAACGCTGTTTCCTGGTATGATGATAATGCTACTATCAGTTCTCTCGGCGGAGATTTACTTCTTTCTGCAAAAGTTGGTGCTTCTGACAAAAATGTTTCAATCGAAATCTATGAAATCAAACCTTCACAGGAAGCCCTTGCAGAAAATTCAGACAGCGATGTGAAAACTGAATCTGTTTTCTATGCAAAATCAAGCGAAACTCCATATATTTTCCGTGTTGCTTCTTATGTTGTTGACAAATTCAATAAAAAACCGCAAGATATTGCAAAATGATTAGATTAGTAGCGTTTTTAGGAAATTTTGGCAGAGAATACGAAAAAACTCGTCATAATGTTGCCTGGTATTTTGAAGATTCTTTGCCTTTTGCACAAAAATTAAGCTGGCAGTCGAAATTCAAAGGTGAGATTGCCAGTTTTTCTCCAAACGATTTAGCTCAATGGGCTTGTGGTTCAAAAATCTGCTCAAAAAAAGACGGTTCTCCAGTTCTTGTGCCTGAAGAATCGCCTGCACACATTTATTTTCTTAAACCGCAGACATATATGAATCTGAGTGGTGAAAGTATCATTGAAGTGGCGAATTTTTACAAAATTAAGCCGGATGAAATTCTTGTTATTCACGATGAACTGGAACTGGAACTTGGGATTGTCAGCTTTAAGTGGAGTGGCGGTTTGGGTGGTCACAACGGACTGCGTTCTACTAAACAGGTTTTAAACACTCCTGATTTCTGGCGTCTTCGTTTTGGAATTGGTCGTCCTCAGAATGATAAAATGAGCGTGGCTGATTGGGTTTTGAGCAAATTTTCAGATGAACAGCAGGAAATTTTGCAGAATGTTTTTAGTCAGACAAACTTTTTGCTTGTAAAAGTTCTTCTTTCAAAAAATCCAGCTGATTATCTTCAATCATGGGGAAAAAAGAAACTTGTAGATTAAAAAAAAATTGCCTTTACCACTCCGATTTATTAATATTATAGAATATGAATTTGAAAAAAATAACTGAAAATGCACCTGCAAAATCATCATCAAAATCATCAAAATCTCTGGCAGTAAAAAAGGTTAAAAAAGTTTTGATTTTCTGTGCTGTTGCAGTTTTTTTCTTTATTTTAATTCTGCTTGTTACAAACAAGAAAAAAGATGAACAAAAGATTGAAACTCTTCCTGTTGTTGTAATTCAAAAACCTGTCAGACAGAATCTTGTGGAATCTATCTCCATAAGCGGATATATCGAAGCAAAAAGCATGATTCCAGTTGTTCCTTTTGTATCTGGTACAATCACTGAATATCCTGTAAGTGTCGGTGATTATGTAGAAAAAAATCAGCTTCTTGCAAAAATAGATGATAAACCTTTCCGTCAGCAGATGATTCAAGCCGAAGCTGCGTATTTTGCTGCAAAATCTACTTATGATAGAGTTGAAAGTTTGTATAAAGCAGGCGCTACGACTCAACAGAATTATGACACAACACGTGCTCAATATGATGCAAATAAAGCACAATATGATTTGGCAAAACTTCAACTTGGATACACAGAAGTTTGTTCACCAATTTCTGGAACTGTTCTGGTAGCTGATCAAGCCGTTGGAGATATCGGAAATCAGCAGTCGCCAGTTGCAATAGTTGCAGATTTGAATAATCTTGTTGTGCGTCTGAAAGTTCCAGAAAAATATTTTGACCTTTTTGTGAGCGAAAAAGAAAATCTTTCTGTAAAAATCACACGTCCAGCAGAAAAAAATCTGTTTGAAGATGCAGTTTCTCCGGCGATTATCGAAAATATTGCTCCTTATGTATCTCCTCAAAATAAAACTTTTGAAGTTGTGTGTCGTCTTACTCAAAATAGCGAACGTTTTAAACCAGGTATGTTTGTAAAAGTTCAAATTGCATACAAAACTTATGAAAACGTTCCCGTAATTCCTTTGAATGCAAAAAAAATGGACGGAAGTTTTTATCTTTATGATGAAGAGAGCCAGACAGTACATTTTCAAATGCCGGATGAAAAAACAAGCATTTCTTCTGTAAACGATGGCATAAACTTTATTGTTGATGAACAATTTGCTGATTCATATTTTGTCATTGACGGTCAAAATTTTGTTTTTGACGGTCAGAAAGTACGACTTTTCGATGAAGCACTAAAGGAACACAATTTAGAATGAAAGTTTCAGAATTCTCGGTAAAGCATCCGGTTGTAATCACAATTATTTTGATTGTTCTCGTTGTGTTCGGTTTTTATTCTGTTTCCCTTATGCCAACTGAATTTATGGCAGACATAACCATGCCTCAGGCAATTGTCATGACAGTTTATCCTGGTGCAAGTGCAGAAGATGTTGAACAGGATGTCACAAAAATCCTGGAAGAAAATTTTGTTACGCTGCCACATTTTAAAAGCGTGGACAGCCAGTCTTACAATTCCTTAAGCTGGGTTACAGTGACTTATGCAGACGGTTACGACCCGAACGATCAGCTTGTAGAACTGCGCAATCGTATTTCTCAATTAAAAGAGGATTTACCAGAAGGAATTCAAGGCGAACCGACAGCACTTGTTGGTGGAGCTTCAATGCTTCCTGTCATTTCTTTTTCGATTTCCGCCGGACAGGATGCTGGAAAAATAACTGATTTTATCAAAAATGATTTAACTCCGCGACTTACTCAAATTGATGGAGTATCTCAAATTTCAATTGATGGAGAAAAGGAACTTCAAATTGAAATAAAACTGAATGTAGATGAACTTACTTCAAAAGGAATTTCCGTTGCCCAGGTTTATCAGGTGTTAAACTACGGAAATACAAATCTTCCACTTGGAAATGCAACTTATGAAAACCGTCAAATTCAAATGCGATATGCTGGTGGTTTTAATTCCATTGAAGACATAGAAAATCTTCCTGTTGGAATGGCAGACGACACGATTATTCGAGTGCAAGATGTTGCATCTGTTAATCTTACTTATCCTGAAGAAAAATATTATGTAACTGACGGAACAAATCCATTAATCATCGTAAATATTACAAAAAGAACAGATGGGGACAGTTCTGAAATTTGTAAAAAAGTCAAAAAAGTGCTGAAAAACGTGGAAATAGAAACAAACGGAGCTGTAAAATTCCATATTATTTCAGATGACAGCCGGCAGATAAAGGCTTCGCTTAAAACTGTAATAACTTCTGGTGTGATGGGAGTTATTTTTGCCGTTCTTGTAATTCTTTTGTTTTTGGCAGATTGGCGCGCTACACTGACAATCTCGCTTTCCATTCCTCTGTGTATTCTTTTTAGTTTAATAGGATTAAAAATTTTTGGAATTTCGCTGAATATGATGAGTCTTTCGGGGCTTGTAATTTCACTTGGAATGGTTGTGGACGGTTCTTCGGTAATGCTTGACCAGATTTACCGTTATTACAAAATCAGAAATCCGAAAACCGGCGAAATGGAATACACAGTCAATCAGGCGATTTTTAAAGGCTGGGATGAAGTTTCCGCTTCGATTCTTGCCAGTGCCGCCACCACAATTGTGTGTTTTATTCCAATTGCAATGCTTTCAGGATTAATTGGAAAAATTTTGCATGCGGCATCACTTACAATCATCATGGCAATTTTAGCCTCTTTTTTAGTTGCAGTAGTTATTGTTCCATATCTTTTAAAACTTTTGCTCAAAGATTCGGGACCAAAAATCCGCACAAAACCACGGAAATTTGACATCATAATGGAAAAAGTTGAAAAAGGATACAGAAAAATATTGCAAATAGCTTTAAATAATAGGGGATTTGTGATTTTTGCAGCAATTCTTCTGCTTATTTTTTCAGGTTTCATATCATTAAGACTTGGAGTTGCGTTTATTCCGTCTACTGATTCTGGTGATTTTTATATTTCAATGGATTTGCCAGTGGGGACAAACCTTGAACAGACAAATCAAAAAATGCAAATTGCACAAAAACTTCTATATAAATATGTGCCAGAAATAGACAATGTTGTTTTTTTTGTCGGACAAAGTAATTCCAAAGGAATTTCCACTCAAGCGATTGCAGAATGTGCATATGCTCATGTAATTCTAGTGCCTGTTTCTGAACGAAAGCGTGGAGTTCACGAAATAATGCTTCAGATGCAGGAAATATGGAGTTCTGTGATTCCTGACAGCAAAATTTCAGTTGCAAATGGCGGTTTTGATAAACTTGTAAGTTATGTTTCAGGAGGTGGCGGTTATGGTTTAACGCTGATTTCTGAAGATATGGATTTGCTTTATCAAACGGCTTCTGATATTCGTGATTTTTTGGAAACAGATCCCGATGTCATAACTGCAAAACTTGATACCGACTTTGATACAAGCACAATGGTGATAGATATGAGCCAGGAATATTTAAGTTCGCTTGGAATTACAAGTTATGAAGCTGGCATTACTTCGGCAATTCTTTTTCAGGGAATTGATGCAGGAAGATACAAAGATGATAAAACTGGCAACAGGTATAAAATCCACATTTCATCTGATGTTGCAGACCAGAATGTCAGCATAGATACAATTTCAAATATTCACATTGTCACTTCAAAAGGTCAAGATGTTTCTTTTGCAAACCTTTCTGATATTCGTGTAGAAAAATCCATTTCGCAAATAAATCACTCAGACCGTGCAAAAACAATTACTGTTTCGGCAACACTGGTTTCAGAAAATACATCTGGCGTTTCTCAGAGAGTAAATCAATATCTTGTAAAAAATCCATTACCAAACGGAGTTTCAAGTAAAGCTGGTGGAATTATGGCTCTTATTGGCGATATGGTTGGACCAATGGCAACTGCTATGGTTATTGCAATTTTTCTGGTTTACATTGTCATGGCTCTTCAATTTGAAAAACTTAAACAACCGCTTTTGATTATGGTGACAATTCCATTTTGCTTTATCGGTGTAGTTCTGGGACTTTTGATATTTGGTTCTACACTTAATCTTCTTGCATTGCTTGGACTGATTTCGCTGGCAGGAATTGTTGTAAACAATGGAATTATCCTGGTAGATTACATAAATCAGCTTAGAAAAAACAGACGTCTTGAGATTGCAATGAAAAAAGGAAATCAGAATAAAGACGGCGAATGGAATGTTCAACTTTCCTGCGAAGAAGAAACACAACTTTTGTACGAATGTGTTGCAGATGGAGCTGCAAGCCGAATCAAACCGATTTTGATAACGACTCTGACAACACTTTTAGGAGACATTCCTATGGCAATATCTTCTGGTGAAGGAGCCGAAATATATGCACCAATGGGACAAGCAATTGTTGGTGGATTAATAACATCAACATTGATTACATTGATAATTATTCCAACTTTATATTTTATTGCTGAAAAACCAAAAAAGAATAAATATCTCAAAACAAATGAGGATAAAAATGAACAATAAAAAATATTTACAGATTTTACAGTTTTTTGCAGTTTTAATAAGTATAATTTTTACATTTTCAGGATGTTATTCTGTTTTTTCAGGCGGAACTGGTGGACTTGTTGTAGATAAAGAATCTACATCAACACCAAAACAGGGCATTGCAAATGTTGATGTGTATGCTTATTTATCAGCCTCCGAACGCGATAGTGATTTTGCATCATGGAAAGAAGGAACTGTTTTTTATCCAAAAGCAGAATACTATGGTCACACAACTACAAATAATGACGGGCATTTTTCTATCAGCAAACTGACTTGGAAAGAAAATTCTCCTGATTTTGGAAAAGATGCAGATTATACGAATGTTTACCTTATTTTTTATCACGAAAATTATGGAATCACAAAAGGTCAAACTGTTATTATTTCTGACAGTAATTCAGATACAGTTTATCAGGAACTTGAATCAATAAGAAAAACCACAGTTCTGACTTTGAATTTTGTAGATGTTTCAACAGGAACAAATACTTCGCAGAATATTTTTGTAAAAGTAGAAGTACCACAAACCACGCAAAATCTGCCATCCGCATTGCCAAAAACTTATCAGACAACGCTTGCTGGCACTGGAAACATCACAATCAGTTATCCAAGATGGAAAAACAACGATGACAGACAAAATAGCATTGAAAACACTCCAGAGGTGAATATTTCGTATATTCAAAGTGCCGATGAAATCACATGGGCTGGCTGCTACAATGCTGATAATGAAGAAAAAAATTATGCTTTCAGACCTGATGCATCAACTGGAATCAAAAAGACAATTATGAATTCAAATTATACTATGACTTTTTACGGAAAACCCCAGAAAATCATGATGCCGAATATTTCCGGTCAATATTTGTCAGATGATGCGAAAGCTCCTTATGGAACAAAAGATGATGATGGAGTTTTAATTAAACTTTATCAGATTAAAGCGGAAGGCGAATATACTATTGACTGTGGCCAAGTTTACACGCAATCACAAGTTTTAGGAACAAGTGGCAGTGAAAAACATGGAACTTTTAGCGGACTAGGAAACGGTGCATTCTGGTACGACACGGAATACACAGAAAAATTTGCAGCAACAACAGTAAAAATTCAAGCTCCGAATATTTCCGAAGAAACACCAGGAAAATCAAAAATCATAGAAATCAGAAGTGATGTTACTTCAATCACAGTTCAATTATAAAAAGAAAAAAAATGAAAAAACGATTAATTCTTATATCATTACAGTTACTTTTTCTCGGAACAATTTCAGTAAGCAGAAATCCACTTTTTGCATACACTTTTCAAGAACTGAAAAACGCTATGATTTCCAATAATCCAGAAATTCTCAAACTCGAACAGGAATATGTGCAAAGTAATCTGGATTATAAGGATGCAGTAGCCGGCTTTTTTCCTACGATAGACTTGCAGGTTTCTGGAACCTACATGGTAAACCCTCCTGTTGATGCACTCTACTTGAATGTTGATGAAATTTTGAATTCTATCAGCTGGCCATCTGGAATCAAACCGCAGACAGGAAATCAATATGTAAAAGTTTTTGACGGTATGGAAAATACGCTTTACCAGTTTCAACTTTCAATTACTCAGCCAATTTTTACGTGGGGAAAAATCACAAATGCGACAAAACTTTACAAACAGATTTCACAAATTAAACAAACTCAGATTTATTCGAAACAAGAAGAACTTCAGATTGAACTTGAATCGCGCCTGACAGCTCTTTTTTATATAGAAAAAATTTTACAGATTCTCGAAGAAGAAAAAAAATATACTGAAAGACTTGTTCAAGTTTGTGAAGATGCACAAAAATCTGGAATGCTTTTGGAACAGGATGTTTTGGAAGCAAAAATCAAGGCAAAACAACTAGATATTGCTCAGCAAGATTTAACAGAACAGATAAATCAACAGTTACTGGAACTTGAACGCTCAACTGGTTTAGAAAATTTAACACTCGAAAAGCTAGATTACACTTTTGACGAAGAAAAATATCTGCAAATCTTAGATGAAGAACGTACTGAAATGCAGAAAAAAGCAATTTCTCAAGATAAACTTTCCATAAAAATGCTGACGCAACTAAAGGAAGTAGATCAGACAGCAGAAAAAATTGCCAAAGCAAGCGTGAATTGGAAACCAGACCTTGCACTTCAAGTTAGTGCAGGTTATGGAGGCTCACGATTTCCTTTAGTCGAACCAAACTGGCTTAGAAAAGATGATTACAGTGCAAATATCTCTATCGGAATAAAAACAACAGTATGGGACGGCGGAAAAAAAGTGCGTGATGTTTCCAGAAAAATCAGCGAAACAACAACTGCCGAAATTCAAAAACTTGACGCCTGTGCCACAATCAAAAAAACACTTAGCGAACAATTTAATGCAGCAGATGTATGTACAATGAAAATAGAATACCAGGAGTTAAAAATCCAGACAGCACTTTCCAAAATTTCACAAGCACAAACTATTTATGATACCGGTTATGGAAGCGAAACTGATGTTTTGAATGCCAAAATAGAATGTTGCAATGAACAGATTGAAAAAGAAAAACAGTGTTTGAATCGTGCTTCAGCTTGTATCAAAATTAATTATCTGTGTAATGGACAGAATTCTGATAAAAATTAATCAAAACGTTTGTCTTCGATACGTTTAGTTTTTTTCTCGCTGCGAGGCAATTCTCCAATACCCACAACTTCAACTTTTGGCGTCAAATTGTATTTTTGTTTAAAGAAATATTGAATGCCAAGACTTACTTCCGTGCGGTCAGTTCCGCCTTCAACTTCCACAAAAAGTGTCATCTGATCTTTGCCGTCAACATGTTCGATTATCGCACGATATTCACTTGAAGTTCCCGGCACAGACTTAATAACATCCTCGATTGTGCTTGGAAAGATGATATTTCCTTTTACTTTGACCATATCATCACTACGCCCCATAATCTGCGAAATACGAGGATATTTTCTTCCACAAGGACATTCTCCTGGGATAAACGAAGCCAAATCATGGGTTCGGAAACGAATTAACGGAGCGCCTTCTTTTACAAGAGTAGTCAGCGTAATCTCTCCAATTTCACCTTCTTTTACAGGAATTCCAGTTTCGGGGTCGAGAATTTCAACGTAGACAAAATCATCAAAAATATGCATTCCTTCTGACTGGGCGGTACAGTTTATGCCGATGCCAGGCCCGTAACATTCTGTCAAACCATAAATATCATAAAGTTCAATTCCCAAAATATCCTGAATACGGCGGCGCATTTTTTCGCCCCAGCGTTCAGAACCAATTACACCTTTTTTTAGTTTGATGTTTTTTCCAATTCCACGAGATTCAACCTGTTCTGCCAAAAGCAAGGCATAAGATGAAGTTGCACAAATCACAGTAGAACCTAAATCCTGCATCATTTGAAGCTGCTTTTCAGTATTTCCAGGTCCCATAGGAATTGCCATAGCACCAAGTTTTTCACATCCTGCTTGAAAACCTATTCCTGCCGTCCAAAGACCATAACCTGGAGTAATTTGAATGCGGTCAGTTTTAGTAATTCCAGCAAGTTCATAACAACGTGCAAACATTGTTGCCCAGTCATCAACATCTTTTTGAGTGTAAGGAACGACAACCGGTGCTCCTGTTGTACCAGAAGATGAATGAATGCGCACAATTTTATCTTCGCTGACAGAAGAAAGTCCAAGTGGATAAGCCTCACGCAATTCCTGTTTTGTTACAAATGGAACAAGTTTTTCAAAATCCTCTTGCGTTTTAATATTCTGAGGATTTAAGTTTTTGAAACGTTCAACGTAAAAAGGATTTCCACAGGCCTTGAGTCTTGAAATCTGTTGCCTAATCTGCTCCAATTGCAATTCAGTCATCTTCATAAAATGCTCCAAAATAAAATATTTCTATAAATAGTAACACAGATAAATTATGAAGTCAAATGGAATTTTTTTGTATAAAGACAAATGTCGAGTTTTGTATTTTTTTTTAGGGTGGCTTTTTGCTTCGCAAAAAATGCGAGAAATGCTATGCATTTCTCGTCCCGAGTTTGCATTGCAAACTCGCGCTTTTCAGGGTTACGTACGCACTTCGTGCTACCTTCATTCCTTCGCTACGCTTCGGAACTGGCTTCGCCAGCCCTTACAATCCTTGCCACGGTTTAAAAAACCTTTAAAAAAGACTCTCACTCTCTTTCAAGACTTTTGAAAGTGGCTCATACAGTTTATAATTACAAATCATGTGCTGCTTGCTCAATTTCACCTGTCACTTCAAAAAACCGTATTCATAGACTTTGGGCTGGATTTTTTTTGTAAGAAGTTTTTGTTTTGCGCGCAAGTTTGCTATGAGTTCGTTGTATTTTTCGTCGGTGGATGTCGGATTCATTTTGCCGCTGGTGCCAATCCCCTGAAATGCTGCACGAATGTCATAAAAAGAGGCGTTATTTGCTTCTTTTGTGATGTGGGGCTTGGAATAATAATATTTGTAAAGTTCCTTTCCTGCTTCAAGGACAGCCTTTGCTTCTTGTGAAAAAACAATTTTTTGAGTGCCATCGTAAATGGAGCTTTCTGTTTTTGTTAATTCCAGCTCGCCAGAATCCTGTTTTTTCAGACGGCCTTTCATAAAATCTGTCATAAAGGTTGATTCAAAAGCCTGCTTTGCGTTTACTTCGGATTCAGTGAATGGAATCCAGTGGTTTGTGCCGTGAGTGGCGGAAATGGTGTTTTGACCATGTAATAATGTATAAGCAATACAATCTGATTGAAATTCCCAATCTTTTTTCCAATCATCATTTGGTGTAAAAAATTGATCTCTGTCGTTGAGCCAAGAAGCAACAATACATTGTCTTACTGCAAGATAAATTGATGCAATAACAAAATTGTATTGTGTTATATGTAAAATTGAAGCATGTGTTTTTTCAGCGGTTAGGACATTTGCTATATAATTATAACTTTGGTTCTGAAAATCATTTCTTCCTGAATTCATCATTCCAATACAATGATTTTTTTTATCATCATAACTAATCATCCATTTGCCAATAACTTTTTTTTCATTTGATTCAGCCATTATTTTTTTAGGTTCCAGTACGCTACCATCATAGTCAAATACATCACAAATTATTTCCGAGAACATTTCATTTTTTGATAAATTCCAAATAAAAAATCCAATTGGAAATTTTCCTTTTACATTATCAAAAGTGTTACCTGGAACTAGAAAAACCTTTTCTAATTTTGCAGTAAAAATTCTTCTAAAGTCATAATAATTAACAGATTGAATATGTTTTGTTTTTGAAAACTCTCCTAGAATACAACCATTTATTTCAAAAAATATTCGTATAAAAAATTGTGCAAATAATTCATTACTTGCTTTTCCTAATTTATCTTTATATTTGTAGTAAACTTGCGTTTCTGTAGTAACACCACCTTTATTTTCCCCTGTTCCACTTAGTTGTTTGATATTTCCCGCCTCCGCATAAGGCGGATTAATATAAATCACAAGTTTTTTACGTTCTTGTTCATCGGCAAGAATTTTACGCAGCTGTTCTGGAACTTTTTCGCTTTGCAAATCATCATTCAAAAAGTCAAACTGGAAAATGTTGTTTTCAAAAACTGGCAGCACATTTTGGTCTGCAAGTTCTTTCATAATGCCCACATCACCTTTGTCTAGGGTGGAAGCAAAAACATTGCGCTTATTTGAAAGTCCTTTTAAAAGATTTCCTGTTCCAGCACAGCAATCCCAAATGTAATAATCGTCCTGCCAGTTTTCACCAAGAACATCAGCAATGTATTTTTGACTGAGTTCAACCCATTTTTTCGGCGTAAAAAAACTTCCTTTTCGCTCGCGAACATCCTGAGGTACGAGCAAATCCTTGCGTTCAATAAACCACTGCCAGTGTTCTTCTTTTGGAGGACGCTCATATTTATTCCAGAAAGCCTTGTATTTTTTCACGCTTTTAAGCTGGGTAGTTTTTGACATTTCCGTTCCAAGCAGTTTATCTATTTCCCTTTGAAACCTGTATTTTCCATCACTGAAAACAACATCAAGTTTTTCGTACAGAGTTTTTGTCGTATCGTTTATCAAATCAGCAAGAAAAAAGTCTCCGCAGAAAATATTCACTTTTTTTGCCTGTTCCCAGTTCATCTGAATGTCGGGCATAACTTCATCACACCATTTATTAAAGACTGCAATAAAATTGTTTTTTGTAACCTGGATTTTTTCGTTTTTTCCTGATTTAAGGTTTGTTTTGATAAATTCTTTTAATTCCTTTTCGTCTGTGTCAAACTTAAAAATCGTCTTTTCTTCGTCAATGATTTTTTCGCAAAGAGAATAAAGCTGGCGAAATTCTTTTGTTTCGTGATTGCTAGGAGTTACATTCCAGTTAAAATCGTTCTGAGAAAAAATGTGGAGAATTTTATGATATTCGATAAAGGCAATCTTTTCTGCATCAAAAGCACCAAGGTAAGATGGCGGCATATATTTTTCGTTTGTTTTTTCCTTGCCGATTGTAAGAATCAATTGAACAAAACTTTCGTTAATATCTTCCTTATTTCCTTTTTTTGATTCCGCCCAAAGAAGACTTTGAATATCTGAATCGGTGGTAAGCCCCAGACCGTCCTGAACAGAAACGCAAAAATCGACATTCCCCAAAATGTGAGACGTTTCAAATTGTGCAAAAAAATCATCTGCAACACGCTTTTTTATTTCTTCTTCTCTAAGGTTAAAATCATAAATCATTTTGGAAACTCACAATTGCTTTTTTTGATTAACGTAAACTACGCTTATTTTATCATAAATGTTGAATTTCTAAAAGTAGAATGATTTCTGATTATTTTTGATTAAATGGTAAAAAATCGATAAGTAGAAGTATTAACTTGCATTAGCGCTGTGCAGGGCGGCGTAGCCGTTCCGAAGCGATAGCGTAGGAATGAAGCGACAGCGGAACCCGGAACATAGCGACGGCGTTAGCCGGAATGCCCTAATCAATAAAGAGATAAATCATTCATCAGCAAAAAATCTTTCACGAGACAGGGACAGACCTTGATTTTAAACAAATCGTTACCCGAGTTTTTTAGCGAAGCGTAAGAAAAAACTCGAGGCTCGTGCAAACTAAATGTACATTGGTAGGAAAATAGTTAGCACGAGGCAGGGACAGACCTTGATTTTTTCATGCAAATCAGTGTGATTCATTTAAAAAAAGATAATTTTTTAGTGTGATATAGAGAATTGTATGATAGAATTAAAAAAAAGGAGGTGTAAGATAAAACCGCTAAAATAGCGCGGCTTTATCTTACTTAAAGTTTGCGTTGCAAACTTATTATTAAACTGCTGTTCCTCATTACATTACAGAACAGCGTAAAAAGTCAATCGATTGTTGAAACAATCTTCTTGACTTTTTATGGGAGTTTTTTATGGGAGATTTTTATGAAAAAAAGATTTAGTTTTATTCTTGTTTTATTTTTTTGTATTGCAGGCTTTTTCGCTTTATCAAATGAATCGCTTATAGAAGCAGCGAAAAAAGGTGATTACAAAAAATTTGAAAACCTTGTCTTGTCTGGTTCTGGTCTTGATGAGGTTAGTCCTGAGGGGCTTACATTGCAGTGTTCACTTGCTTATTTTTCTGATAAGGATTTTGAGAAAGCATGTAAGTTATTAAATAAATATAAATTTGATTTTAATAAACCAAGTGATCAGGATATTACGCTTGTCTATCTGCTCGCATATTCATACAGTTATAATAAACTGAAAACACTTATGAAATATAAACCGGCATTGGATTTTAAAACAGAAAAAAACACGGTGACTCCAATTTCTGCTACTCAGTTTGGAACATTTAAATATTACTCTGGACAGGAAGTTGATATGAAAAACTTCGATAGGGCAAAAGATGTAAGACAACTGCTAATGAAAAACGGTTCTCCTGAATTTGAATCGATGCCATTGTCTGTTTATTACTTTGGGAACTTTCTGTTTTGTTATTATACAATGTTAAAAGGAATTTGGCCATTTGTTTCACTTGAGTTGTTAAACACAGAAGGTATGTTTGAATTCAGTCAAGTTAATGGTCAGGAGTGGGCTGCAGTTTCAAAGGAAACTATTAATGAAATAATGGTTGAACTTTGCTTCGACGGTACAATTGAAGAATATACAGATTCAGAATCGATTTGTAATGCAATAAAAAATGTAAATGAAAGTGAACACGGTTATATGCTGATAGCTCAGACAGGAAATAATCCTCTTTGTCCTTTTCAATGGGTAGTTATTTCTAATACTGATGGGTTCACTCCGGAATCAAATCTGGAAACTTTCTGTCCTGATATACATTATTCTTTTATGAATTATCAGATGAAAGATATTTCGATGCTTGTTACAATTCAAATAAATTAACGCTGTTCAAAATCAAGTATTATTTTTCGATTAAGTAGTTTTATAATCTGGATGAACAATATTTTCTCCTGTTATTACAATGCAGGAGACCTGAGTTATCACCTGATTATATGTTAACTGAAAAAGAATAAAAGGTATGTGTTGATTTGCCATATTATTGTAAAACCTTTAGAAATTCTGTATATTTATTGAAGAAATTGTACATTTTAAATGCGTTAGGGATTGTAGGGGCGCGAAGCGGCCACCACAGGAGCGAGCGAAGGCGAGCGACGAGGAGGCTGAAGCGACAGCGGAACCCCGAAAAGCCCGACCTGCCGTAAGGCAGGGAACGCCCAGATATATGTTATTAAAGGAGTTTTGCAAATGGCAGACACTATGCATGCTTTGGAAAAAAATCCAAATTGGAAAGGTCGACGCGGCCCTGTTGTTCTTGTAATTATGGACGGTGTTGGTTACGGTAAATATGAAGAAGGGGATGCTGTAAAGGCTTCTAAAATGAAGTATTTGGACTGGTTTACAGCAAACTGTCCGCACACAAAATTGAAGGCTCACGGAACTGCTGTTGGGCTTCCAAGTGATGATGACATGGGTAATAGTGAAGTGGGTCACAATGCAATTGGTTGTGGTCGTGTTTTTGCTCAGGGTGCTAAGCTTGTTGGTGAATCTATTTCTTCTGGTTCTATGTTTCAGGGTGCTACTTGGAAAAAGCTTGTAAAGAATGTTTTGGATAAAGATTCTGCTTTCCACTTAATTGGTCTTGTTTCTGACGGTAATGTTCACTCGCACATTGACCATTTGAAGGCTATGGTGACTCAGGCTCACAAGGAAGGAATTAAAACTTTGCGCGTTCATGCTTTGCTTGACGGTCGTGATGTTCCTCCAACTTCTGCTCTTGAATATTTTGAACCTCTTGAAAAATTTCTTGCTGAATTTAGTGATGTAGATTATCAGATTGCTTCTGGTGGTGGACGTATGTACATTACTATGGACCGTTACGGTGCTGACTGGTCTATGGTTGAACGTGGCTGGCATGCTCATGTTCTGGCTGATGGTCGTCAGTTTGCTTCGGCTACTGAAGCTATCAATACTTATCGTTCTGAAAATGCTGGTCTTTTGGATCAGGATATGCATGAATTTGTTGTTGCAAAAGACGGAAAACCTGTAGGTCCAATCGTTGATGGTGACAGTGTTATTTTCTTTAACTTCCGTGGTGACCGTTCTCTTGAAATTACTGCTGCTTTTGAGGAAGATGATTTTACTCACTTTGACCGTGTTCGCCGCCCGGCTGTTGAATACGCAGGTATGATGGAATATGACGGTGATAACCACAAACCAGCTCAGTTCCTTGTAAATCCACCTTCAATTGACCGCACAATGGGTGAATATCTTACAAAATCTGGCGTTCATTTAATGGCAATTTCTGAAACACAGAAATACGGTCACGTAACATACTTCTTCAACGGAAACCGCCCTGGTGAATTTGATAAAAATCTTGAAACTTATGTGGAAATTCCTAGTGATGTTGTTCCTTTTGAACAGCGACCATGGATGAAGTGTGCTGAAATCACTGACAAGGTTATTGAAGCTATCGAAAGTGGAAAATACGACCACATCCGCCTCAACTACCCTAACGGAGACATGGTTGGACACACTGGTGTATTCAACGCAGTTTGTTGTTCTATGGAAGGAATGGATTTACAGCTTGGTCGTCTTAAGGCTGCAATTGAAAAGGCTGGTGGAATTTTGTGTCTTACAGCTGACCACGGAAACAGTGATGATATGTACGAACACAAGAAAGACGGTTCTGTAGCAAAGGATGCCAACGGCGAGCCAAAGCCAAAAACTTCGCACTCGTTGAACCCTGTTCCAGGAATTATCTATGACCCAGAATATAAAGGGGAATATGAATTGGAATTGAACAGCGGTTTGGGAATATCTAGCTGGCCAAGCACTTTGATGATGTTGATGGGATTCGTGCCGCCAACAGATTATGATAAATCAATGCTCAACCTGACAAAGTAAACTTTGCAGGTTAGCATTATCATATCTGGACAGCTTGCGCTGCCAGATAAATTAGTTTCGTGCCGACGCATTTACGCGGCACAAACCATTGTGAAAAAGCCTGTTTCTTTTTTTGGAAACGGGCTTTTTTTGCGAGTCATTTATTGGTTTTTGCGAAATGTGCTCGTTCTCGTTTTGAGGGCGGGCGTTTTTTTTAGTATTCATCAAGAAAATCTACAAATTCACTTTCCCCTCTTTTTCGTCTTTTTATCGAATCAATTGACTTGGGATTTTTTAATTCATTGCCTTTTAAAAGTGTATTTGGTCTGCATTTTGGAAATGCTATAAATCCCAATGTAAAAGAGTTTTCTGAAACAGCGAAAGTACAAGAAACTTGGTTTTTATTGAAAGATTCTTCAACTAAAGTTGATTTATCAAATATTATGCAAAGCTGGATAGAAAACGAACTTTTCTTCTGACAGAACCCTTTACCATTTTTTCAGTCTGTCCCTTTTTTGTAAAATCAAAATCATTTTCAGTAAGACTTTTGTTGAGTGCCTTATCAAAAAACTGATCAGCGGAAAGTTGGAGTCTGATTATGCATAAAAAATAAGCCGACTTCAAAATTAAAGTCGGCATTGTTGCAGCTTTTAGGTCTCTGCAACGACCAATGGTATAGGGTTTAATGTCTCCTAACCGACATTTAAAATATAGCATAATAA
>CAMBMW010000021.1 GCA_945868875.1 uncultured Treponema sp. | reverse complement strand
CATTCCTTCGCTACGCTTCGGAACTGGCTTCGCCAGCCCTTACAATCCTTGCCACAGTTTAAAATCTAATGCTCGAAATTAGACCAAAATAAACAAGTTTTAAACAGGAAGTTGCAAATGAAAAATCTTAAACTAAAAGCTGCAAGAGCGCTGAAAGATATGTCGCAGGAAGAACTTGCTAAACAAGTTGAAGTTTCCAGACAAACTATAAATGCAATAGAAAACGGAGATTATAACCCATCTATCAATTTATGCATTAGTATTTGCAGAGTTTTGGGAGTTACACTCAACGATTTATTTTGGACACAAGATTAAAAAAAAGACAACAGATTTCCACATAAAAAAGGAAATTTGTTGTCTTTTTAAATAAATTAATTTGACTTTTTTACAATTAAACCAAATTTTTATTAATTGTAATCTAAGCCAAATCGATATTCACTCCTGAAAGTCCTACAAAAGCACCATTTTTTGCTTCATTAGAATCAGGATGAGCAATAAGCCATTTATTTTTTGCCCAAAGCAATTTATCTTCCAGATTTTTTTCTTCGATTTCTGGTTTTGCAGTATTTGTATCTTTTGGAAGTACAATTATTACTCTAAATCCTTCTTTGCTTACCTGTCCAAAATTTACTGCATTACATGGAGCATAATGCAAAGTTGTTTCGTAAACCTGAACAATAGTTCCTTTTGGAACAAAGAAAGCTTCTACAGCTGAAGTATTCAATTTTCCATTTTTTACAGCTTGCAAAGGAGCGAGCAAAAGTACAATATCATTCGATGGAATATTCAATTCTGAACCACGATGATATTCAAGACAATTCAGTTTTGTGTTATTTCCATTACAATATCCAATCTGAATAGGCATTCCGCCATAAGCATTCACAGAAAGTTCCTTAAAAATTGGCAAACTTTCCAAACCTGCGTCAGTTGGTTCATAAATAACAGCATTTTCAGGTTTTTTTGTTGTTTCGTCAAGTTTTTTTAACAAATCAGAAACATCATAACCAGAAAGAACTTTTCCATATTTTTCAAAACTATGCGAAAAAACAGATTTAATACGCATTTATAAATCCTCCAAAATTTTCTTAATACCTATGATATAACTAAACTTAATTTTTTTCACTAATATCTTTTCCTTATTTTCAAATTTTTTTTCTGATTCCACAAAGTATTCTGATTAGTATTTCATTTAGTACAAAAACTTAGTTTCCTATTTGATTTAAACAATATAATTACGGTATAATAAAAAAGAGGTATTTCTATGAGTTCAAGTTTCCCTTTATCAAAAGCACAATTAGATGATTTAATCAGCAAATTTCCAACACCTTTTTATCTGTATGATGAAAAAGCTATTCGCGAGAATATGCAAAAATTCACAAAAGCATTCAGCATTTTTCCAGTTTTTCGCGAACATTTTGCTGTAAAGGCTTGTCCAAATCCTTACATTTTAAAAATTCTTGCCCAAGAAGGATGCGGTGCAGACTGTTCATCTTTACCTGAATTGATTCTTTCCAAAAAATCAGGAATACTCGGAAAAAAAGTTATTTTTACCTCAAACGAAACTCCGGCAGAAGAATATAAATATGCATACGAAAATGGGAATATCATAAATCTTGATGATTTTACTCACATAGATTATTTAAAAAAAGCAATTGGTAAACTTCCAGATACAATCTGTTTCCGTTACAATCCTGGAAATGATAAACAAGGCTGTAATTCTATCATTGGAAAACCAGAAGAGGCAAAATATGGACTTACTCGGGAACAGATTATTCAGGCTTATAAAATCTGTAAAGAAGAAGGCGTAAAACATTTTGGTTTGCACACAATGGTTGCTTCAAATGAATTAAATCCTGACTTTTTTATTGATACTGCAAAACTTTTATTTGAACTGTGTGCAGAAATCAAAGAAAAAACTGGTGTACGCATTGAATTTGTTGATTTAGGTGGCGGTCTTGGCATACCTTATCGTCCAGAACAAAAAGCCGTAGATTATGATTATGTAGCAAAAGGCATAAAAAATGAGTATGACAAAATTCTCATCCCAGCAAATCTTGACCCTATGGAAATTTATTGGGAATGTGGAAGACCTATCACAGGACCTTATGGATGGCTTATCACCACTGCAATTCATGAAAAACATATTTACAGAGAATATATCGCAGTAGATTCATGCATGGCTGATTTGATGCGACCTGGAATGTATGGTGCCTATCATGAAATAACAGTTAGCGGAAAGGAAAATGAACCTAAAACTCAAGTTTATGATGTTGTCGGTTCGCTTTGTGAAAACTGTGATAAATTTGCAGTTCAACGTTCTCTTCCAAAAATCGAAATGGGTGATCACATAATAATCCATGATGCAGGCGCTCACGGACGTGCAATGGGCTTTAATTATAACGGAAAATTAAGATGCGGTGAAATTCTGATGCGTCAAGATGGAAGTTTTAAACAAATTCGCAGACGTGAAACTATTGATGATTTGTTTGCAACTTTAGACTTAGATGGTGTAGAAAATTTTAATTAAATATAAACTTTTGGAGGAAACAAAATGAATAAATACGCAGGTACACAGACTGAAAAAAACTTGCAGACAGCTTTTGCAGGTGAATCACAGGCAAGAAACAAGTATACTTATTTTTCAGCTGTAGCAAAACAAGAAGGCTTAGATAAAATTGCTGACATTTTTGCAAAAACTGCAAACAACGAAGAACAGCACGCAAAAATGTGGTTTGAAGAACTCGGTGGAATAGGCGATACAACTTCAAATTTGAATGCTGCAGCTGATGGCGAAAACTATGAATGGACTGATATGTATGATGGTTTTGCTAAAACTGCTGAAAAAGAAGGATTTACTGAACTGGCAGCAAAATTCAGAGCCATTGCAGAAATTGAAAAACGCCACGAAGAACGCTATCGTTCACTTTTAAAAGACGAAGATTCTTCTGCCCAGTTGAAAAAAAGCGAAATCAAAGTTTGGGAATGTCTAAAATGCGGACACATTGCAGTTGGACCAAAAGCTCCTGATTTCTGTACAGTTTGTAACGAAGCAAATGCATATTTTGAAGTTCGTGAAGACAATTACGATTTAATTCTCACTTGGGGAAGATAATTTTTTTTATAGGCAGATTAAATAAAAATTCTGCCTAAAATAACGCAACTTTTATCTTATTTAAAGTTCGCGTAGAAAACTTATTCTTATAGGAGAAATAAATATGAAACATGTTTGTAAACTTTGCGGTTATGTTTATGACGATAGTCTGGAATCAACTCCATTTGATCAGCTTCCAGAAGACTGGGTTTGCCCTGTTTGTGGTGCAACAAAAGACGATTTTGAAGTTGCCGAATAATCAAAATCTCTTGTTTTAATTAAAAAATGGGAGAGAAAAATAATAAAAAGAAAAATAATTTCTTTTCTCGTCTTTTTGAATTATTGACATCTAAACTTGTAATTGCCTCTCTAATCACAATTCTTGTTTTTACAGTTTTGATGTTAATAATATTCTTATCTGAACAAAAAACTAACTCAGCCATAAACACACTTTTCGATGCCATCTGGTACACTTTAGTTACAATAACTACAGTTGGTTATGGAGATATTACACCCCGCTCAATTCTGGGAAGAACTTCCGCAATGATTTTACTTCTTGCAGGAGTTGCACTTTTTGGTGCACTTTCTGGAAAATTTGCTTCTTTTTTGTTTGACAGACAGCAAAAAAAAGATAGAGGTCTTTTAAAAATGAATAAAATAAAAAATCATTTCTTAATCTGCGGATGGAAACCTAATTTTGAACGTATTCTTGAAGGAATTTTACTTGCAAATCCTGAAATTCCACCTGAAAAAATAATTCTGCTTAATAATTCATCACAGAATGAGATGGAAAAAATCAAAGCTGATTCCAGATTTAAAAACATTAACTATATTCACGGAGATTTTACAGACGAAGACACTCTTTTAAAATCTCAGATTAAAACTGCAGAGCGAACACTTATTCTCGCAGATAATTCTGAAAATTTTTCAAGTCTTGAAACTGATTCTAGAACTGTTCTTGCTGTTATTACAATTAAAAATCTTAATCCTAAAATTTATTGTGTAGCTGAAATAATTGATTCTAAATTCGAAAAACACCTTTCGCTTGCTCATTGTGATGAAATAATTCTTTCAGCTGATTATGGACAAAATCTTTTAATTCAAGCTTCAAGTGGAAAGGGAATGAGTCATATTTTACGTGAATTAATTTCCGAAGAAAGTGACAGTGGCATTTTGATTTGCGATATTCCGCAAAAATTTGTAGGAAACAATTATGGCGATTTTAGACTTTCTTTGAAAACTAGCGACATTTTGATTGGACTTCTGGAGAATACTGGAAATTTTTATTCTCGCAGAAAAGAAGCTTTGGCAGAAGCTCAGAAAAATCCTAATGTTGAAGAAGTTGTAAGTAATTTAAAGAAAGTAAAATCTTTAAAAAGCAATTTGCCTGTTTTTGCTCCTAAAGATGACTATATAATTCCGAAAAACGCAAAGGCAATTTTCATTCACGGAAATTCATTTTAGATATTGGTAGATGCGTTAGGCACTGTAGTGGTGCCGAAGGCAGCGACCACAGCGAAGCAAAGCGAGCGAGGACGCCGAGGGTTACCGAGCCACGAAAGCGCCGACGGCTTTAGCCGGAACGCCCAAAAATTTATTTACGAGGTATAAATGCAGGTTAGTAACGAAATTATTGAAAAACTGTCACAAGTTGAATTATTTTCC
This sequence comes from uncultured Treponema sp., assembly GCA_945868875.1. Classification (GTDB taxonomy): domain Bacteria; phylum Spirochaetota; class Spirochaetia; order Treponematales; family Treponemataceae; genus Treponema_D. Next base: position 16,950 of record CAMBMW010000021.1, on the reverse strand, counting down.
GATTTTAACATAAATAATTCTGATGATTTTGAAATTTTGAGCGAAATTTGTCAGATTTTGGAAACTAAAAACTTTGCTACCGGCGATATTATCATTCAGGAAGGTGATATTGGTGATGTTCTTTATATTTTGTACGAGGGGAGTGTACAGGTTCGACGGAATACTCCTAGTAATGAACAGTTTGCTGTAGTGAATTTAAATGCTGCTCAGAATGTTTTTTTTGGAGAAGTTGCTCTTATTGATAAGGACAAACGTTCTGCTTCTGTAATTGCTGTTGAAAATTGTAAAACTTTGTGTATTGACGGGGAAAGTTTTAAATCTTTGTGTGACAGAATTCCACTTTTGGGTTATCGTGTTATTTATAAAATTGCAAAACGCATTGCTTTGTCACTTAGAAAATCTAACAGAGATTTTATGGTTTTGTACGAAGCCTTACTTGACGAAGTTCATGGTGAATAAAAGGTTATTCCAAATTATTTTTACAAAAATCAACTAAATCTTTGATTTGAGTTCTATCTGAATTATCAAAATCTGTTGCAAGATTTTTTGCCATAAATTCTTCTTGTCGTGTTTTTTCTATTTTTTGATTTACTACTTTTTTGATTGCCTTGAGTATAAATTTTTTGAAAAAACCAAGTTGTTTGAAATGAAGTCCACCTTCAAAATAAAAAAATGGGGTTTGATTTTCTAAACCAACTGAATTCATTATTTTTATTTGATTGACTACTTCTTCAAAATTTGAAGGAGAACATCCAACTGCAAATACAGCAAACGGGCTGATAACTTCTTTTATTTCTTTTAAGCCCATAATCTGTCCGCCAAAAATCCAGCCGCCATAGATGATTTTGTCATAGTTCAACATTTCTTTTTTTGAGATTTTTTTTCGATTTACGCAGTCACAATGTAGTTCTTCACTTATCCATTGCGCATATTGTTTTGTAAATCCTGTTCCAGATTCATATATGACAGCTGTTTTCATAGATTTCTCCAAAGATTTTTGCATCTGCCAACTTAACTTATTTTTCAAATGCCAGCAGATGTTTAAATTCTTTTTTTATTTTACAACTTTTACATCGAAACAAATGTAGGCATTTCCTGGAATTACTCCCGGATATCCTTGACTTCCATATGCAAGTTCTGGAGGAAGAACCATGTGACGTGTTTCTTCGTATTCCATTTCCTGTACCATCTGATCAAAACCTTTAATCATCTGTCCAGCACCTGTTGTAAATTCCAAAGGTTCGTGACCCTGAGGATGGAAATCTTTTGAAGCATCAAACAAAGTTCCGTCTACTAAATATCCTTTATATTCAACTGATACTTTTTTTCCGCTTCCAACTTTTTTTCCATTACCTTTCTTTTCGATTTTAAAATAAATTCCGTTTTCTGTTTTTTCACAACCTTCAATTACAGCTGCCATTTTTTTGGCTTCTCTTTCTTCGTTTAATTTTTTCTGGGCTGCAATTAAACTATCAAAATCTTTTTGAGTAGCACTGAAATTTTTTGCTTCTTCACCTTGTCTTACAATTGTAATTGATTTGATTGTATTATTTTGTTCTACTGAATCAACAACTTCCTGTCCTGTTACTACTTCGCCAAAAATTGTATGTTTATAATTCAGCCAGTCTGTTGGAACGTGTGTGATAAAAAACTGACTTCCATTTGTATTTGAACCAGAATTTGCCATTGCAAGTTTTCCTGGTTTATCAAAAATCAAACCGTCAACAAATTCATCAGGAAATTTATAACCAGGACCACCTGTTCCATTTCCTTTTGGATCTCCACCTTGAATCATAAAATTTGAAATAACACGATGAAATTTCAAGCCATCATAAAAAGGTTTTCCTTTAGCAGCATCTAAAGTACCTTCTGCAAGACCTACAAAGTTTGTAACTGTCATAGGTGTTTCTTTATAAAATAAATTTAAAACAATTGTGCCTTTTTCTGTTTCTAAAACAGCATAAAGTCCGTCTTTTCCATTCAAAATTTCCATTTTTTTCCCCTTGGAATTAGATTTTGCTTCACAAGCTGCACTGGAAAGCACAGTAAAAATCAGCATTAATCCCATTAATATTTTTTTTACCACTTTCATAAATCATCTATCCTTTACTTTATTCCTTTACTTTTTTTATTAAAACTGAGTAATAAACCATTTATAGATTGCATCCATACGAGATGTCATTGAATCTACAATCTGACCTTTAATACCAGGAAATTTTACACTATCTAAATCTGTACATAAATAAAGCAAAAAGTCTTCGCCACAATCAATCACCAGAATATTATTGATAAATTTTCCCGGATAAATTGCTTTGAAAGGTCCTAATCCCATAACATCAACAAGATTAAACTGTGCTAAAAGCTGATTTTCATTTTGAAAATAGCAGAGTTTATATCTGTTTGGTCCAAAACTATTATCATCTTGATATGAATAAGAAACTTGACCGTCTGCATTTCCAGTATTTTTATCTGGAATTGGTTCTTTGCTATTTTCATCTGCAATCATATAAGCTTTTTCATACAATACCATTTCTTTTTTCTTTGAAGTTGAATAATACTTCATTCCCTGCATTTTCGAAACGGAACGACAAATTCTAGAAACATCTGTAATATCCAGATTTTCAGCTGATGAATTGCTGGATTTTATCAAATCCTTTTTATTCAATATGTACAAACCTTCATAAACAAAAGGAAAATTTTTTTTATCTTTTTGAATTTTACATTTGTTTATCTGCTCAGAATATTCTGACTTAGGAAGTAAAAGGTATTCAGACGAGCCATCATCTCGATAGATTGTAATTGAACCATCTTTTACAAGTTTTTCATAATATTTTTCATCTACAAGTTCTTTTATTTTTGGATTTTCAGCAAATAGATAAAAACAAATTCCAAAAAATGCCAAAAAAACAAAGATTCTTTTATTATTTTTCATTAGCGGATTCCTTTATAAATAACTCGAACTTGTTTGTAAACTCCTTCACCTTCACTTTTTGTTTCAACATCAGGAATATCATTAAGTGTTGTGTGAATAAGTCTTCTTTCAAAAGGGTTCATTGGTTCAAGTAAAATTGATTTTTTTGAAGAACGAACTTTATCAGCAGTAGTGTAGGCAAGTCTTACCAAAGTTTCTTCACGTCTGATTCTATAATTTTCAGTATCCAAAATAATTCTGATTTCTTCGTGACCAAGTCTTCCAGCATAAATATTTGCCAAAAGCTGCAAAGCATCAAGATTTTTTCCTTTTCTTCCAATCAAAATTGAAGAATATGAAGATTCAAGCTTAATATTCAGTTTCTTTTCCTCTCTGAATGAAACATTCACTTTTACATCATATCCCATCTTTTCAATAACATTTTGAATGAATTCTATAATTTTCTGTTCAAATTCACCCTGAGGCAGCGGATTATCATAAATTTTTGAAAAATTTTCTTTTTCTTCACTATATTTTTCTGAAACTCTATTTTCCTCAAGAACATGAACTCTAATTTTCACATATCCTTTTTTAAAAAGTGAATTTTTTTGAGATTCTAAGATTTCTACATCAAACTGGTCTCTTTCAAGTCCAAGTTCACTTGCAGCAATTTCAATTGCTTCTTTTTCATTTTTACCTTCGAATTCGTATTTCATTTATATTTACCTCGTTATTTATTTTCTATTTTTAGATTTTGCTTTTGGCGGCAATTTCTTATTATTCTGATTTCCATTCATTTCTTCACGTTTTTCTTTCATTATTTTATTAATAATCAATTGCTGAACAATTTGCAAAACATTGCTTGTGAGCCAATAAAGCAAAAGTCCAGCTGGTGCATTGTAGAACATAAAGAAGAAAATCAAAGGCATTCCGTACATCATAAATTTCATGGAACCTGTATTTTGTCCGCCAGAAGGTTGACCATACTGTGTTATTTTACCAGAAAGAAGCTGTGTTCCAACGTAAATCACAGGTAACAGACGAATTTGATTTCCAAGTAAAGGAATGTTGAAATTCAAAGTAACAATGCTATCTCCTGATGACAAATCTGGAATCCAGCCAGGAATAAACATAGCTCCACGGAATTCAAAATAGTTATTAAAAAGATTATACATTGCAAAAATTACAAGGAACTGGAATATCATCGGTAAACAACCGCTCATAGGATTATAACCAGTTTCCTGATAAAGTTTTTGAGTTTCAAGTTGAAGTCGTTTTGGATCATCTTTATATTTTGCCTGAATAGCAGCCATTCTTGGTTGAACCTGCTGCATTTTCAAAGTTCCAAGAGATTGTTTTTTTGAAAGAGGGAAGAGTATAATTTTCAAAAGAAGTGTCATCACAATAATTGTGGCACCCCAGTTTGGAATAATTTTATACAGAATTTCCATTACAAACTTTAAGATTTTTTCAAGCCAGTTAAGCCAACCGCTTGTCTGCAAAGCTTCTGAAAGTTTTTTTCCACCAAGTCCCCATGCATTGTTTTCTGAAACATTGTAGCGTTTCAATTCTTTATCATCACGAGGACCAAAATACATATAATAAGTATCTGAAATATCATTCTCGCTAAAAGCTTTTCTTTCAACTAAGCCCTGAGCATTTGCATAATCATTAACTTCAATTTTTGTTGAATAATAAGTTGCATTTATATTCTCTGGTGAAGAAGGAACAACAAGTTCTATAAAGTATTTTCCTGCAATTCCAGTCCAGATACTGTCTTTGTCATTCTTTTTAAACTGCTCATTTCCCAAATTTATTTTTTTATACTTGCTTCCGTTGTATGTAACAAACTGACGATATTCGTATTTATTTTGTTTTGGATTGTAATGAGGACCAATCTGAGGCGAAGTTCTCAAAGTATAAGAAGCATCATCTATATTCAAACCATTTTTATCAAATGTATGAATCATAATATCTAATTTGAAAACATATTCACCAGGTTTAAAAGAGTATTTTTTTCCAAGTGAAATTTTTTGACCATTTACGGTAAGATTCTTTTTGAAAAAATATGTGTAATCATCAATTTTTTCAGTTTCAAAAACTTCATTTACTATTGAACTTCCTGCAGGTCCAAAAGATAATGCACATGTTCTGTTTATTTCAGATACATTGTCAGAAAGTTGAACACCTTCATTTGTATCCATATCAAGGTGATCTTTAAGCTTATAACTTATAATATCTCCACCCTTATTTGTTAAAACAACTTCAACTTTATCTGTAACAATTGTAAATGTTTCTTCATTCAAAGTTACAGATGACTGTTCATCTTCATTTTCTGCAGATTCTGCAATTTCAAAAGTATTATTTTCGCTTTCAAATTCTGTTTTTTCTAAATCAAGTTCTTCTGGTTGTTCCGAAACAGTTTCAGGAACTTCAGAAACATTGTTTTTTCCCATAAACATTGGAATAAACAAATATGATGCAATAACAACAACTGTAGAAAGAACTATAGCCCAAATTAAATTTTTATCCAATTGAGTCTCCCATATAACTCCGCGAATGCGGCAAAAATGAAAACACAACATTTTTTTGCTGATTTTTTAAATAAATCTGATAGCAATTATTCTGTCAGCTTTCAAAATATTTGTTTTGAATGTAATTTTTAAGGAACTGGATCATAACCGCATTCATTAAAAGGATTACATTTTAAAATGCGTCTAACTGCCAAAAAAGTTCCTTTAAAAGGACCATATTTTTTTATTGCTTCTAATGCATAAGCGGAACAAGTCGGTGAAAACCTGCAACAAGGTCGATGCAAAGGAGAAATATATTTCTGATAAAACTTAATCAATGAACAAAGAAAAAGTGATAAAAAATCTTTCAATCGCTTGAAAAAAATCATCTGAATTAAAACCTTATTCCTTGAATAAATCTGCTTTTTGACACAATAAACGAATTTGATCACATCGCGAGCTGAACGAGTCATTTCCAGGATAAATAAGAAAAAGCATATCATATCCTGTGTTCAAATGTGATTTTATTAAACGATAGACTTCACGGCTGTACCTTTTTGATAAGTTCCTTTCAACTGCGTTACCGTATCCACGAATTAAAGGAAAACCAACTCTGTTCATTCCAAGATTATTTTCAAGATAAAATAATTTTGCACCCGGAATACTTATCTTTTTTCCACTTTTAAACAGTTTTTTAAAATCAGCGGGATTTTTTATACGTTCATCGCGTTTAAAAAATCCCGTTTTCATTAAGTCTGTTTCCATCCCTAATAATTAGTATTTTTTCTTTTCGTCTGCAACTGAAAGCTTTGCGCGTCCCTTTGCTCTTCTTCTAGCCAAAACTTTACGACCACCTTTTGTAGCCATTCTTGCTCTGAATCCAAATTTTCTATTGCGTTTTACTTTGCTTGGTTGATATGTTCTTTTCATGGAACGTACTCCTTTATATATTAAAAAAAATTTTTTTCACTATAACTAAAAATGAATAGTAATAAAATATATCATTTAAATTTTGAATTGGTCAACACACTATTTCTAATACTATCAAATTTTGCCAACATTTCTGGCGGTAAAGTGCATTCATTTTCATTTTCGTCATTTTTTTTTGATTTATTAACATTTTCGTTTTCTATTTTTCTTTCCTGTTTTTCAATTATCTCATAAAACTGTTTACTTTCAGTTTTCATCTGTTCTTCGTAACTGTTGTAAAGACCTACATTTGAACCAGCTTGTCTGAATGCTAGTGACGAAATTTTTAAATCAGGAAGTTCTTTTTTAAGTCCATTTAAAATAAATTTTTGATAAGTGCGCAAATATTGAATCCATCCTGAATGATCTGTTTCAATCAAAAGAATTCCATTTTTTAAATCTACCACTCTTGTATTTCCTGCTAATCTTTCTCCAATCGACATTCTCTTTTCACTATTTTCACTTTCAAATTTGGTTACGCTGATTTTTGAAACTACTTTTTTCCAGACATTTGTCAGTCTGTCACTTTTGGAAAAATCAATATTCGTAAATCTTGACATAAAATCAGAAGCACTTAAGATTCTATTTTCATTCATACCATCCTCCCTCTGATATTTTGTAAATCTTTGTTCCATCTTTTTTGTATCTTTCGTAAGGTTCACCAGGCAAAAAAGTACAAAAAAGCTGTTCATATTCTGGAAGCATTGCAGTTATTTTTGCACGTTTATTAGGGTCAAGTTCCAGTAAAACATCATCCATCAAAAGAACAGGATTTTTTCCAACTGCCCGTGAATAAAAAATTGCCTGTGCCACTCGTAGTAAAAGTGAAATTAATCTGCACTGTCCTGTCGAAGCTGTTGGAACAAAAAGATGATGATTTAACACAAAATCAATTCTATCACGATGAGGCCCAGACAAAGTTGTTTCAAAAGTCTGGTCTTTTTGGGAATTTTGTTTTAAGTATTTTAAAATATAATCAAAATCAATATTTCCGTCATCATTTTTCCATGAAGGATGATAAGAAATGGTAACTCCATTTATTCCAGTAATCTGTTCAAAAACTCTTCCAAAAATTTCGTTAAACTCAAAAATTGTTTTTTTTCTTTTCTGTTGAATTATAAGACCAAATTGTGCAAGCTGAGAATCAAAAACTTCAAGCATTTGATATTCATGATTTTTTAATATTTGATTTCTGCTTTTTAAAATTTTTTTATAGTTTCTCAAATCATCGATATAACTTGAATCATACAAAGTCAGTGATTGATCTATAAAAAATCTTCGACATTCGGGTTCACCAGTTGCAAACCTCATATCATCATGACAAAATAAAATACAGGGAATTGTATTAATCAGTTCTTTTCTATCCTGAATTTTTTTCCCGTTTTTTTCTATTCTTTTTTTATTGTTTTCAAAAATAATTGAAATCTTTTGAACGCCATCATTGTCATTATAAACAGAATTTATACTAAAATTTTTTTCGCCTTTTTTTACAATTTGAGAATCAACATGTGTTCTAAAAGAAATTCCATAAGCCGCATAATAAAGTGATTCCAAAATATTACTCTTACCCTGACCGTTTTCTCCAACAAAAAAAATTTCTTTTGGAGAAAGGTCAATGGTTTCATTTTTTAAATTGCGAAAATTGTAAAATGTTTGATATAAAAACGGCATTTTTCCTAGAATGTCAAAGGCATTACTACATGAATATAATCACAATCTTTATCAGATTTGATTATAATTGCTTTTGTAATATTTACTTCATTGCTACCTTTCGATTCATTGATATTAAAATTAAATAAAACATTTTCTGAATCAATCACTCGAAGGGGCTCAGTTATTGAATTTATATTTAAATTCATTGAAGCATCAGGTCCGTCATAAACACAAGGAATTTCTTCATCAACAGTACCAATATCAGTTTCAGGTGAAACAATTTTTAATATACCAGACGAAATATTAAACATAAGTCTTCCTGTCTTTTTATCGACCATGATAAAGTTTCTTTTCAAAGCTGAATCCAAATCATCTTTATTTACAGAGAATGAATACTGTAAATTTTCTGGAATTACTTTTTTATAGTTTGGAAATTGACCATCAATCAAAACTGAAGAAAATTCAACATTTCCATATTTAATAAAAATAGATTTATCAATAACAGCAACACTTAGATTTCCTTCATCCGGAGCATTTTTTAAAATACATCCTAAAACTTTTATTGGAACAATTGCCGGCTGAAAATCTGGAACATCAAAATCATTTTTGCTGTCACAGGAAAGTCTTCTACCGTCAGTTGCAACCATTGTAAGACTTTCACCATCTTTTGCAAAATAAACACCTGACATAAAATATCTGTTTCTGTCTTCTGAAACTGCAAAAATAGTTTCTTTTATCATTTCTTTGAATTCACTTGAAGGAACCTCAAAGAAAGGAACATTCTCTGAAGTACCGATTTCTGGAAATTTATCGCTTGCCTGACTTTTTAATTGAAATTTGATTTTTTTAGAAACAGGTTTTATAGTAACGCCAATATCTTCCTGAATAAAATCAACATCTCCAGATGGAATAGAAGAAAGAATGCTCATAAATTTATCACAATAAAGTGTGGTTCTTCCTTCTTCCTGAATATCAATTGGAATTACTGTAGAAAATTTCACAGTTGAATCTGTAGCCTTTATTATTAAAGAATTGTTTTCTGCAATCAACAAAATATTTGAAAGAATTGAAATAGGGCTTTTGTTTGAAATAACTTCCTGTGCAATTGATATTTCATGAATCATAGCATCTCTATCAAATGTAAATTTCATTTAGTATTCCTCCTGATTATCCACACACTTTATTATTATTAAATTTTTATAAATTTAGTAATAGTAATAATAAGGATTGTGGATATGTGGATAACTCATCTAATTATAAATAAAATATAGATTTAAAATGTTTATAAATCATTATTCATATCTAACAATTTATCCACTTATCCACATTTTACTTAAAAATCAGTAGTTTTTCCACAACTTAATATCATTTATTTTAAAATTATCCACAATTTTTTTTTAAATTATAAACAATTATCAGTTTTTGTCACGATGAATTATACTTTTTTTGAAAGTTAAAAATTCTATTTTTTATATTCTTTTATTTCCCTTATCAAAAGTTGAATTTTTGATTCCAAAGTAGGGTCAATTTTTATTTGTTCTGAGATTTTTTTATAAGCAGTCATAATTGTAGAATGATCTTTTCCACCAAATTCTTCACCTAATTCTGAATATGAACTTTCTGTTAATTCTCGACTGATATAAATTGCAATCTGTCTTGGAATGACAAATTTTTTTTCACGACTTTTTCCACGTAGATTTGCAACTGTAATATTATAATTATCTGCAATAACTTTTTGGATAGTTTCTAAAGTAACATTATCATTTAGATTTGAATTTAAAATATCCTTTAAAAGATGTTTTGCAATATCAATACTCGGATTCTGACCGATTAAATCGGCATAACCAAAAACTTTGTTTAATGCAGCTTCTAGTTCGCGAACATTAGTTTCAACATTTTTTGCAATGTACTCTATAATTTCAAAATCAAGGCTTTTACCCATAATTTCAATTTTTTTCTGTAAAATAGCAACTCTAGTTTCGTAATTTGGTGGTTGTAAATCGATGCAAAGACCGTTTGAAAGTCGACTTATCAATCTTTCAGCCATATATTTTATTTCACGGATAGGACGGTCGCATGTAAAAACCATTTGTGCATGTTTTTCATGAAGTGCATTGAAAGTGTAGAAAAGTTCTTCCTGAGTAGCATCTTTGTTTTGTAAAAAGTGAATATCATCAAGAAGTAATACATCAAGATTTCTATATTTATTTTTAAATGAATTTGTGTTTCCTTCTTTCGTTGATAAAATGAATTCGTTTGTAAAACTTTCAGCTGAAACGTAACATATTTTCAATTTTTCATCATTATGATTATAAATATAGTTTCCAATTGCCTGCATAAGGTGAGTTTTTCCAAGACCAGAACCACCATAAAGCAAAATTGGATTATATTGTTTTCCAGGATTCTTAGAAACTGCTATAGAAGCGTTGTATGCAAAATTACTGTTATCACCAGGAATGAAAGATTCAAAAGTATACTCTTCTTGTAAAAGAGGATGTTTTTTCTTTTTGGTATTTAAAGAAATTGAAGTTTCATAGTTTTTATATTCTTTGTCAAAAGAATTTTTAATAGTGATTTCAGGTAACTCTTTTTTTATTAAAGGACTTTTTTCTTCATCATTCTTTTTTTTATTCAAAACAGTTTGATTTTCTATTTCAGAATTATCTGATTCTTCAGGTTTATAAAGATTTTCATTTTTTATAATGCATTCAAGTTTTAAATTATCAATTCCAGTTATTTCTTTAAGTTTATTTTCAATGATTTTTAAAGAACCTTTTGTTGTAACTTGAGTCTTCATAAATAAAGAAGCGACAGACACAGTTATTGTATCAATTGTATCTTCAACATAATTTACATTGAAGTTAAAAATGAATTCACTTTCTCTTTCTTGAGATATGTATTGTTTGTGGAGTTCTTCCATTGCATATTTAAATGCTTCTTTATAAATATTTTCAGACATAATCACTATTATCCTAAAGTTTTTGTTTTTCTTCAAGATATATTTTTATTACCTTCAAACTAATATAAGTTAGTTTTAGTTCAAAACACTAGAAATTAAATCATAAAAAGGTTATAATTAATTTTATTCTTATTATAAAGATATTTATTTAGTGGGATAGATATCTTCGATATCTTTGATATTTTTAAATCTTAAATTCTATTTGAAATTCAAATAAAGCTCAGTTTAGATTTTTTGAATAAAAGTGTGCGTTGCAGACTTGATTATTAATCAATAAAAAAATAGGGAAAAAAATGTCTGATTATAGTGCAAGTAATATTCAGGTTTTAAAAGGACTGGAAGCTGTTCGTAAACGACCTGGTATGTATATTGGTTCTACTGGACCTAAAGGTCTTCATCACCTTGTTTATGAAACTGTAGATAACAGTATTGACGAAGCAATGGCAGGTCATTGTGATAAAATAATTGTTGCTTTGGAAAAAGATGATGTTGTTCGTGTAGAAGATAATGGTAGAGGTATTCCAGTTGATATTCATCCGACAGAAAAAATAAGTGCTTTGGAACTTGTTTTGACAAGACTTCATGCAGGTGGAAAATTTGATAAAAGTTCATATAAAGTATCTGGAGGTTTACACGGTGTTGGTGTTTCTTGTGTAAATGCACTTTCAGACTGGCTTGAAGCAACTGTAAAAGTTAATGGTCACATATATCGTCAAAAGTACGAAAGGGGAGTTCCTAAAACAAAAGTAGAAATAATTGGTGATACTGAAGAACATGGAACAACAATTCGTTGGAAAGCTGATAAAACTATTTTTACAGAAACCACTACTTATGATTTTGATGTGTTAAAAGACAGATTAAGGGAACTCGCGTTTTTGAATTCTGGAATTATAATTTATTTTCGTGATGAAAGACTTGAAAACCCAAAAGAAGAAGTTTTGCAGTTTGTTGGTGGAATAAACGAGTTTGTTAGCAATATTGATAGTGGAAAAACAGTTGTTCCTGATCAACCAATTTATATAAACGAAACGAAAGATGATGTCATTACAGAAATTTCTTTGCATTATAACAATTCATATTCTGAAAATATCAGAACTTATGTAAATGATATAAATACTCGTGATGGTGGAACTCATCTTGAAGGTTTTAAAAATGCAATTCGTTTTGTGTTGAACAAATTTCTTGATGCAAATGAAAAACTTAAAAAAACATTTGAAAAAGATGAAAAACTCACGTATGAAGATTTATCTTCTGGATTAACGGCAGTTATTTCAATGAAAGTTCCTGAACCAGAATTTGAAGGTCAGACAAAAGAAAAACTTGGAAACACAGAAGTTCGAACAATTGTTGATCAGATAGTAAAAGAAAAACTTACAATTTATTTTGAACAAAATCCTTCTGTATTAGATTCAATTCTAAAAAAAGCAATTGATGAAGCAAAAGCAAGAATTGCTGCCAGAAAAGCAAAAGACAATATGCGCAAAAAGTCAATGTCCGATGGATTCGGTCTGCCAGCAAAACTTGCAGATTGTTCTATGAAGAATCCTGAACTTTGCGAAGTTTACATTGTCGAAGGAGATTCTGCCGGTGGTTCTGCAAAAAAGGGTAGGGATCCAAAAACACAGGCAATACTTCCACTTTGGGGAAAAATGCTTAATGTAGAAAAAGTGCGACCTGAAAAAGTAATGAATAATGATAAACTTGAGCCTGTAATTGCAACACTTGGTGCTGGTTTTGGAAAAGATTTTAATATAAGTAAATTGAGATATCATAAAATCATTATCATGGCTGATGCCGATGTTGACGGTTCTCATATTCGTACATTACTTTTGACTTTCTTTTTTAGATATATGCCTGAACTTATTACAAAAGGATATATTTATCTGGCAATGCCACCTTTGTTCAAAGTGCAGCTTGGAAAAAAAGAACCAGTTTATTGCTATTCTGATGCAGAAAGGGATGCAGCTCTTGAAGCTTTAGGTGATCAGAGGGAAAAAGCAAATGTTCAGCGTTACAAAGGTCTTGGTGAAATGGACGGAAAACAACTTTGGGAAACAACAATGGATCCTGCTCACAGAAAAATGAGAGTAGTAACTGTTCCAGATGCAATAGCTGCAGATAAAATTTTTAGTGTCTGTATGGGTGAAGAAGTTGAGCCTAGACGCCGCTTTATTGAAGATAATTCAAGTTATGCAAATCTGGATATATAATGTCAAAATATTTACCACCTCTTTTAGAAAGCGAAAGACTCATTTTGCGTCCACTCACAATTGATGATCTGGAAGCAGCTTTCAAATGGACAGGCGACCCTCGTGTAAATAAATATATGATTTACCCTTTGTATAAAAACGTTGAAGATGGCCGTGAATGGCTTGAGTCTTTATACGAAGATGAAAAGAAATTGGACTATGGTTTTGTTCTTAAATCAACTGGTGAGCTGATTGGCAGTGGTGGTCTTTATTATCATGAAGATATTGATGTATGGAGTATAGGTTACAATATTGCTTACGACCACTGGCACAATGGATACACACCAGAAGCCATAACACGTATTCTGAAATACGCTCAGGAAAAATATGGAGTTCATGTTTTGGCCGGAACTTTCGCAGTAGACAATAATGGTTCACGTCGAGTTATGGAAAAGTTAGGAATGACTTTCTATGAAGATACAGAGTATACAAAGCTGGACGGCAGTGAAACTTTTAAAGCTAAGACATATAAAAAGGTTTTGTGATTTATGAAATATTTCCGTGTACATACTTCAGACATTGCATATCTCACTAAGCAGCCAAGAGGCATTTTTACAACAGTCGGCAAACTGGTAGATGCTAAAACTCTCACTGAAGAAGAAACTGCAGAATACTGGAAGCAGAGAAAATATTTTGAAAAAGTTCTTCCGGTTCCGCTATTTTATAAAGAAGGAAATCCGGAAAAGGCTGTAACCTGGTTTAAAGATACAGAACAGGGTAGGGATATCTGGAAGCAACTTACATTTTATCGCCGGATGTGCAGTAAGTATGGAATTAAGATTTATAAATCAGAAACAAAAGAAATTCCAGGAAAAATCATTTATGAAGATGATTTTCAGATAGCGGTAAAAGATTTAAGAGAAATCAATTGTCATTCTGAACTTGTTTCAGAATCTATAGATAAAGAGAACTGAATAAATTCAGAAAGATGTAAAACTACCAAGGAGTAAACGATGGAAGAGATAAAAACAGCCGAAGGTGGCTCTCTTATAAAAATACCTATTGAGGATGAAGTAAAACAAGCCTATATTGACTATTCAATGTCCGTAATTGTACAGCGTGCATTACCTGATGTTCGCGATGGACTTAAACCAGTTCATCGCAGAATTATGTATGCAATGGATACACTTCATCTTGCAAGCGGTGGTAAAACAAAAAAATGTGCCACTATTGTCGGTGAAGTTTTGGGACACTATCATCCTCATGGAGATGCTTCTGTTTACGATGCTCTCGTTCGACTTGGACAGGATTTTGCACAGCGTTATACAACAGTAACTCCACAGGGAAACTTTGGTACTATAGCTGGTGACCCACCTGCAGCTTACCGATATACTGAAGCTAAAATGTCCAAAATTACAGAGGAAATGGTTGCTGACCTTTCAAAAAATACAGTCGATATGATTGCAAACTTTGATGATACTTGCCAGGAACCATCTGTTCTTCCAGCAAAATTTCCATTCCTTCTTTGTAACGGAACAACAGGAATTGCAGTCGGAATGGCAACTAATATGCCAACACATAATCTAAAGGAAGTGGCGGCTGCAATCAGTGCATATATTGAAAATCCTGAAATTTCGATTGATGAATTGATGAAATATATCAAAGGTCCTGATTTTCCAACTGGAGGTATAATTTACGGTACAGAAGGAATAAAAAAGGCATATAAAACTGGTCGTGGAAAAATTGTCATTCGTTCAAAATTCACCATCGAAACAGATAAAAAAGGTCATGAATCTATTGTTTTTACAGAAGTTCCTTACGGTGTTAATACAACAAATATCATTACAAAAATTAAAGAACTTGTTCGTGACAAACAGATTGAAGGAATTACAAATGCAAATGATGAATCTTCTGACAGACATGGTATGCGTCTTGTAGTGGATTTAAAACGTGGTGCTGTTACAAAAATTGTATTAAATCAACTTTTTGCAAAAACAGAACTTCAGTCAAATTTTGGTGTAATAAATCTGGCTCTTGTTCCTCAGGAAAAAGAAGGAACACCTCGTTATGAAGAACCTGATTATTTAACTTTAAAACCTCAATACTTAAAACCAGAAGTGTTAAATCTTAAGCAGTTGATAGCTCATTTTGTTAGTCATCGTGATGAGGTTATTACAAGACGAACGATTTATGATTTAAAAGTGGCTCGTCATAGAATGCACATTTTGGAAGCATTAATTACAGCAATAAACAATATTGATGAAGTTATCAAAATCATTCGCGGAAGTGAAGATACTGAAACTGCAAAAAAAGCGTTGGAAAAAAGATTTAATTTTGATGAAGAACAATCACAGGCAATTGTAGATATGCAGTTGAAACGATTGACACATTTGCAGATTGAAGACCTTCAAAAAGAAATCAAAGAATTACAGGCTTGGATTGATTATTTGCAGGATCTTCTTGCCAATCATGATAAGATTCTTGAAATCATCAAAAATGATACAAATGAACTTGCAGAAAAATATGGTGATGAAAGAAGAACTGATATTGTTGCAAGCGAAGTAGAACAAATCAATGTTGAAGATATGATTAAAGATGAAGATATGGTTGTAATGATTTCTCGTCTTGGTTATATTAAACGTGTTTCTATTGATAAGTACAAAAAACAAAGTAAAGGTGGAACAGGAAGTAACAGCACATCGCTTCTAGAAAATGATTATATTAATCAGCTTTTCATTGGTTCTACAAAGGAAAAACTTTTGTTTATTACAAACATTGGTCGTGCTTACTGGCTAAAAATACATGAGATTCCTGAATCTGAAAAAACAAGTAGAGGTGCAAATATAAAAGGATTGCTTCAAGTTTCAGCTGATGAAGAGATTACAACTATTGTTTCTCTAAAAGATTTTTCAGATGATGTTTATTTGTTCATGACTACTTCAAATGGTGTTGTAAAACGTGTTCGTTCTTCTGAATTCCAAAATGCTAAAACAAAAGGAATTATAGGAATAAAATTGAATGATGGTGACAAACTTATAAGCGCAATACCTACAGAGGGTAATTCACAAGTAATGCTTATAACTCGCAGAGGAAAAGCTTTAAGAATTAATGAAGAATCTGTTAGAACAATGGGTAGAGCAAGCTGTGGTATCAAAGGTATGAAATTATCTGAAGGTGATGAAATTGCAGCTGCTGTTAGAGTTGAAGAAGAATCAAACATTATCCTTATGACAGAGAAGGGTGTTGGAAAGCGTATTTCTTTTGATAATTTTGCTGTACACGGTAGAGGAACTGGCGGTCAAAGAATATTTGGTAACACAGACGGAAAAGGCGAAATTATTGGTGCTATGAATGTTAAAGATTCTGATGAAGTAATTTGTATGACAAGTCAGGGAAAAACTTTAAGGTTTAAAGCAAGTGAAATAAGAGAGCAGGGGCAGGGAGCTTCTGGTGTAAGAATAGTTACAATAAAAGAACCTGATTATCTTGTAGGAATTGATAAGGTGCAAGATAAAGAATAACTAACATTCGTTAGTTGACAAATATTTCTTTTTGCTTAATAATATTTAAAAGGGTGAGAACTATTTTTGATTATTGAAATTAGTTCCAGGGAATTAAGACATCAGGCAAAGGCTGGCTAATAATTGTAAGTCAGCCTTTTCATTTTTTAAACCATATTGTTTCACGTGAAACATATTTTAATAATAAAATTATAAAAGTAAGTTATCCACATTTTCAACAAGTTATCCACAATTA